>NZ_JBEZHQ010000014.1:0-179927 GCF_040650675.1 Streptomyces sp. NPDC048637 | reverse complement strand
CGCGCCGCGGCCGCCCCGCGGCGGCCGCGGCGCCCGGGCCCCCGGCGACCTCGGCCGATCCGCCGGACCGGCCGAGGGGCAGGCGCAACATCCCGACATACACGGTGCACTGACGCTTCACCACCGGGCACCGTCACAGGCACAACGCTCAACTCCCGAACGAGACCGGCGGGGCCCGCAGCCGGCCGGTCCTACGAGGAAGGACACGGCCGCCGCACGTGAGGGACACACGAGAGAGCCGGCTGCTGCTGGTGCTGCTGGTCGCGATCGCGTTCGCGCTGATCACGGTCGATATCCGCGGCGGCGAACAGTCCCCGCTCGATGGTGCCCGGCAAGCCGCCGCCTCCGCCTTCGGCCCGGTCGAAAGCGGCGTCGCCCGCGTCGTCGACCCGGTCGGCAACGCGGTCGGTGCCGTACGGGACTCCGGCCGCCGGCACGACCGGATCAGCAGGCTGGAGCACGAGAACGAGGCGCTGAAGGCCAAGCTCGGCTCCTCCGACCGGAACCGCAGCCGCGCCGCCGAGCTCGACAAGATCCTCAAGACCGCGGGCACCGGCCAGTACGCCATCAAAGGCGCTCAGGTCATCGCCATCGGTTCGGCCCAGGGCTTCTCCTGGACCGTCACCATCGACGCCGGCAGCCGCGACGGCCTCCGCCGCGACATGACCGTGCTGAACGGCGACGGTCTGGTCGGCCGGGTCACCACCGTCGGCGCCGACACCTCCACCGTCCTGCTGGCCGCCGACCCCGACTTCACCGTCGGCACCCGCATGGAGAAGACCAACGAGATCGGCTTCGCCAACGGGCAGGGCGTCCGCTCGCTGCGCGTCCAGCTCCTCAACGGCCGGGCCAACATCAAGAAGGGCGACCGCCTGGTCACCTTCGGCTCCAGCAAGGACAAGCCGTTCGTGCCAGGAGTGCCCGTCGGCAAGGTCGTCCGGGTCGAGCCGTTCAACGGCGATCTGACCCGCACCCTCCAGGTCCGGCCGTTCGTCGCCTTCTCCCAGCTCGACATCGTCGGCGTCGTCGTCCAGCCGCCCCGTGAGGACCCGCGCGACACCGTCCTGCCGCCGCAGCCGGCCAAGCCCAAGCCGACGCCGACGGTCACCGTCACGGCCACCCCCTCCGCGAGCGTCCCTCCCAGGAGCTGACCGATGCGCATCAACCGGATTCTGCTCTCGGCCCCGCTGGTGGTCGTCGCCCTCGTCATCCAGGTCACCATCCTCGCCAGACTCCAGCTGCCCGGCGCCGTACCTGACCTGCTGCTGCTCGTGGTGGTCGGTCTGGCGCTGGTCTACGGCCATGTCGGCGGCGCGCTCATCGGCTTCTTCGCCGGGCTGCTGGCCGACCTCGCCCCGCCGTCCGACCACGCCATCGGCCGCTATGCGCTGGTGCTCTGCGTCATCGGCTACGCCGCGGGCCTGACCAAGCCGGACTCCGGCCGGCACCGCTCGGCGACGGTGCCGCTGCTCGTCGTCATCGGCGCCGCGATCGGCTCGACGCTGATGTACGCGGGCGTCGGCGCGCTGGTCGGCGACACCGCCGCCCGGCACGTCGGCATCGTCGGACTGCTGCTCAGCGCCACCCTCTACGACCTGCTGCTGGCCCCCTTCGTGGTCCCGCTGGTGATGGCGCTGGCGCGCAGAACCGAGGGCGATCCGCTGACCGGCGACGGCTCCAGCAGCCCGAGCGGCTCCGCCGGCACCTCCGGGTACGGCTGGCTCACCACCGGCACCGGCCTCAAGGCCAGCCGCGGCGCCATGAAGTCCGTGCGCTCCGGGGCGCGGATCGGCAGCCAGCGCGGCGGTCTGCTCGGCAAGTCGGCCCGCGACAAGGTGGGCCGTATCAAGGGGGTCAAGCGGCTGTGACGCTCTCCCGTCCTTCGACCACGACCCCTCATGGAGGCGCTGCGCGCCATGAGTAATCTCCCGGAAACCCGGACCTCCCGGGTCAGCGTCCGGCTCATTGCGATCCAGATCCTGGTCTTCTCGCTGTTGCTCACCCTCGGCGGCCGGCTCTGGTACCTGCAGATCCGCAACGGCCAGGAGTACGCCACCGAGGCGAAGAACAACCACGTCCAGCAGGTCATCGAGCCCGCGACCCGCGGCTCCATCCTCGACGCGCGCGGGGTGCCGCTGGCCGACAACCAGACCCGTCTGGTGGTGTCGGCCAGCCGTACCGAGCTGCTGAAGATGAAGGACGACGGCACGGCCGTGCTCGGCCGGCTGGCCAAGGTGCTCGGGATGTCCGAGAAGGAGATCCGCAACAAGGTCCGGCTCTGCGACTCCAAGACGCCGCAGCCCTGCTGGAACGGCTCGCCGTACCAGCCGATCCCGATCACCGACGAGGCCACCACCCAGCAGGCCCTCCAGATCCGCGAACGCTCCGAGGACTTCCCCGGCATCAGCGCCGAGCCGACCGCCGTCCGCCGCTACGCCGCCCCGGGCAACGCCAACACCGCCCAGGTCCTCGGCTATCTCTCGCCGGTCACCGACGAGGAGATCAAGAAGGCCGAGCACAGCCGTTCGCCGCTGCTGCGCTCCGACCAGATCGGCCGGTCCGGTCTGGAGCGGACGTACAACGCCGCGCTGCGCGGCAAGGCCGCCGTCACCCGCTACGAGGTCGACAACCTCGGCCGGGTCATCGGCCAGGCGAAGAGCGAGAAGGGCAAGGCCGGCGCCAGCGTCGTCACCAGCATCGACGCCCGGGTGCAGGGTCTGGCGGAGAAGCAGCTGGACCAGGCCATGAAGGACGCCCGTAAGGAGCACGACAAGAACACGGGCACCAACTACAAGGCCGACTCGGGCGCCGTCGTCGTCATGGAGGCGAAGACCGGCCGGGTGGTGGCGATGGCCTCCAACCCCACCTACGACCCCAATGCCTGGGTCGGCGGGATCTCGGGCAAGGACTACGCCCACCTCACGGGCAAGGACTCCAACTACCCGCTGCTGAACCGCGCCATCCAGGGGCAGGCCGCCCCCGGCTCGATCTTCAAGGTCATCTCGACCGCGGCCGCGGTCAACGCGGGCTATGACTTCAACGGTCACTACCCCTGCACCAGCTCGTACAGCATCGGCGGCCAGGTCTTCAAGAACTTCGAGTCGCAGAGCCATGGCGCGATCAGCCTCGGCCGGGCGCTGGAGGTCTCCTGCGACACCGTCTTCTACAAGCTCTCGCACGACGAGTGGCGCAAGGACGGCGGGGACAAGCCGAAGAAGGACGCCAAGAACTGGTTCTACAAGACCGCCCACCAGTTCGGCCTCGGCAGCGAGACCGGCATCGACCTCCCCAACGAGGTCACCGGCCGGGTCCCCGACCGCAAGTGGAAGAAGGACTTCTGGAGGGCCAACAAGGCCGGCTGGTGCGAACAGGCCAAGGCCTGGCCGAAGAAGAAGGACTTCGGCACCAAGCTCGCCCGGGAAGGCTGCCTGGAGGGCATGAAGCTGCACGCCTACGACTCGATCAACTACGCCATCGGGCAGGGTGACACCCTCGTCACCCCGATCCAGATGGCGACCATCTACGGCGCGATCAGCAACGGCGGCACGCTCTACAACCCGAGCGTCGGCAAGGCCATCGTCAGCCCCGACGGCAAGCACATCCAGCGGATCAAGCCCCGGTCGCACGGCCGGCTGCCGGTGTCGCAGAAGACCCTCGGGCAGATGGACGGCGCCCTCGCCGGTGTCGCCACCCGCGGTACCGCCGCCTGGCGGTTCGGCGGCTGGCCCCAGGACAAGATCCCGATGCACGCCAAGACCGGTACGGCCGAGGTCTACGGCAAGCAGACGACCTCGTGGTTCGCGACGTACACCAAGGACTACACGATCGTCATGACGATCTCCCAGGGTGGTACGGGTTCCGGCGCCTCCGGTCCCGCCGTGCGCAACATCTACAACGCCCTGTACGGAGTCAGCGAAAAGGGCGACATCGACCCGAAGGCTGCTCTGCTCCCGAAGCCGGAGGGCAGGCTGCCCAAGATCGAAAGTGATGGCGCCATCCAGTCCCAGCCCATCAAGCCGTATGTCCCGCCGTCGCCGTCGCCGTCCGCATCGGAGAGCCCACAGTGACGACCAGCCACACCTCCCGGGCGTTCTCGATCCGGCGCTACACCCCCGAGCTCGGCACCTGGGGCAAGCTGACGGCGCGTGATTCGCTGCTGCGCAAGCTGGACTGGATACTGCTGTCGTCCTGCCTGGTGCTGTCACTGCTGGGCTCGCTGCTGGTCTTCTCCGCCACCCGTAACCGCACCGAGCTCAACCACGGCGACGAGTACTACTACTTCCTGCACCATCTGCTGAACCTCGGCATCGGCCTGGCGCTCGCCGGCGGCACGATCTGGCTCGGCCACCGCACGCTGCGCGGTGCCGTCCCTGTCCTCTACGCCCTCTCGGTCGTGCTGGCGCTGCTGGTGCTGACCCCGCTGGGCGCCACCATCAACGGCTCACGTTCCTGGCTGGCGATCCCTGGCGGCTTCTCCCTCCAGCCCGCCGAGTTCGCCAAGATCACCATCACGCTGGGCATGGCGATGATCCTGGCGTCCCGGGTCGACGCGGGGGACCGCCCGCACCCCGACCACCGCACCGTCGTCCAGGCCCTCGGGCTGGCCGCCGTCCCCGTGGCCGTCATCATGCTGATGCCCGACCTCGGTTCGGTGATGGTGCTCGGCGCCGTCATCCTCGGCGTACTGCTCTCCTCCGGCGCCTCCAACCGCTGGATCCTCGGGCTGGTCGGCACCGGTGTCGTCGGCTGTGTCGCCGTCTGGCAGCTCGGACTGCTCGACGACTACCAGATCGCCCGCTTCGCGGCCTTCGCCAACCCGAGCCTCGACCCGGCCGGCGTCGGCTACAACACCAACCAGGCCCGGATCGCGATCGGCGGCGGCGGACTGACCGGATCCGGCCTCTTCCACGGCAGCCAGACCACCGGCCAGTTCGTCCCCGAACAGCAGACGGACTTTATCTTCACCGTCGCCGGTGAGGAGCTCGGCTTCCTGGGCGCGGGCCTGATCATCGTGCTGCTCGGGGTGGTCCTGTGGCGCGCCTGCCGGATCGCCCGTGAGTCCACCGAGCTCTACGGCACGGTCGTGGCCGCCGGCATCATCGCGTGGTTCGCCTTCCAGTCCTTCGAGAACATCGGCATGACCCTCGGGATCATGCCTGTCACCGGACTCCCGCTGCCGTTCGTCTCGTACGGCGGCACCTCCATGTTCGCGGTCTGGATCGCGATCGGGCTGCTCCAGTCGATCCGGGTGCAGCGCCCGCTGTCGGCCTCCCGCTGAGGCCGGGTCAGGGCTTGAGGCGCAGCTCGAACCAGAGCGAGGTGGACCGCGGCAGACCCCCGAACGGTGTCGTGCCCCAGTCGTCGGCGAGTTGGCCGGTCAGCAGCAGTCCGTGATCGGCTGCCGGCTCACCGGCCACCGCGGCCGGCCGCGGAATCCGCACCGGAGCCTCATCGTGCACGCTGATCCGCAGTCCGTGCCCGGTGGTCAGCATCCGCAGCAGGATGTCCGCGGACCGCGGCGTCCGCAGATGGGCGCTGGTCACCGCCTCCGAGGTGAGCAGCACCGCGGTTTCGAGAAGTGGGGCGAGGGGGGTGCGGCGGAGCACCGCGCGGACGAAGTCGCGGGCGGTCTTCGGGGCGATGGGGGTGCTCGGCGCGGTCAGGAGGTGCGGGCGGGCGCCTGCCGAGACGCGGATGGGTGTCCGGGTGACGGGTGCGGTCTGGGGGTGCACGGGTGTCTCCCTCCCCGTAGGGGTCGAGTGTGCGCCCATTGCCACTCTGCGTGGCGGGCTCGTCACGTACCGTAAGTCACCCTGTACGGCGAGTGCTACCCGCTCCGGCGGATTCCGGCCCCGTGGCACCCTCTCGGGCCGGGCGGGTGGTCCCGGCCGGAATGGGTGGCTAGATTCGATTCATGGCGGACACCGTGCGGGAAATCGAGCGGAAATACGAAGCCGACGACGACACCCGGCTGCCCGACCTGGCCGCGGTCGACCGGGTCGCCTCCGTGGCGGAGGCGGGCACCGAGGATCTCGACGCCGTCTACTACGACACCGCTGAGCAGAGCCTCGCTGCCGACGGCATCACGCTGCGCAGGCGGACCGGCGGCAGGGACGCGGGCTGGCATCTGAAGCTGCCGGTCGCGCCGGGGGTGCGGGACGAGGTGCGGGCACCGCTGTCCGATACGCCGCCCGCGGAGCTGACCGCGCTCCTGCGGTCCCGGGTGCTGGACCGGGAGCTGGTCCCCGTCGTACGGCTGCGGACGCGGCGCACGGTCCGGGTGCTCAAGGACGCCGCGGGCACGGCGCTCGCGGAGGTGGCGGAGGACGGCGTGCATGCGTGGCCCGCGGCCGGGGCCGTCGGCGCCCGGAAGGGCGGAGCGGGGCGTGCCGGGGCCCGCTGGCGGGAGATCGAGGTGGAGCTGCTCGGGGAGGGCGATACCGGGCTGCTGGACGGGATCGGCCGGGCGCTGGCCGCGGTCGGGGTGCGTCCCGCCTCCGCGGCGTCGAAGCTGGCGCGGGCGCTGGCCGAGACGGGCCAGGGCCGCGACGGGGCCGCGCCGGAGGCCGCCGGGCCGGACCAGCGGCGCACGGGCGGCTCCGGCAAGTCCGCGGCCAAGGCGAAATCCGCGGCCAAGGCGAAATCCGCGGCCAAGGCGAAGTCCACGGCCAAGGACAACGCCGCGACCAGGGGCAAAACCAAGGTCAAGGGCAAGGGCGCGGGCGCCGGACGGAAGCAGGAGCAGACCACCGGAGATGTCGTCCTGCGCTATGCCCGCGCACAGGTGCGGGCGATCATCGAGCTGGATCCCGCAGTGCGGCGGGATCTGCCTGACGCGGTGCACCAGATGCGGGTCGCCACCCGCCGGCTGCGCAGCGCCTTCCGCTCGTACACCAAGGTGCTCGACCGCGCCGCCACCCGGCCCATCGGCGTCGAACTCCAGTGGCTGGCCGCCGAGTTGGGGGTGGAGCGGGATCGCGAGGTGCTGACCGAGCGGCTCCGGGAGGCGCTGGCCGAGGTGCCCGGGACGCTGCGGCTCGGCCCGGTGGACGCCCGGCTGCGCATCTGGTCCGAACGGCGCCGGGCCGGCGCCCGGGACCAGCTGCTCGCCGTCCTGGACGGACCGCGCCATCTGTCGCTGCTGAAGACCCTGCACGCCTTTCTGGAGGAGCCGCCGCTGCGCAAGGCCGCCGGCCGTCCGGCGCCCGAGGTGGTGGCCGGGGCGGTGCTGAAGGACTACCGACGGCTGGCCCGCCGGATGGAGGCCGCGCTGGCCGCACCGGCCGGCCGGGAGCGGGACGAGGCGCTGCACGGCGCCCGCAAGGCGGCCAAGCGCACCCGGTACGCGGCGGAGGCGGCCCGCCCGGCGCTCGGCCGGCCGGCGAAGAAGTTCGCCCGGCGGACCAAGCGGGTGCAGCAGCTGCTGGGGGACCACCAGGACAGCGTGGTGGCGCGCGCCGCGCTGCGCGAGCTGGCGACCCGGGCACAGCAGGCCGGTGAGGGCGGTTTCACCTTCGGTCTGCTGTACGGGCGCGAAGAGGCCCTGGCGGCGGACCGGGAACGGGCACTGCCGGACCTGTGGAAGAAGGCCGCGCGCCCCAGGCACCGGGCCGCGCTCCGGCCGTGACCTGCCAGGTGCTCGCTCGTTTGCCCGGTGCGCGGCAGCTCCGTCGGCGCGGAGACGATCCGCCGCGGGAGGAGCGCGAAGTGTGCCGGCCCCTGTGCTCTCCGCCACTGCGGGGCGTCCGGCCGCCGTGCGAGGGGGGTGGCTGCGAGCAGTTACGCTTGAGAGTCGCCCCCCGCCAGCTCACGAAGGTTCGAGATGTCTGCCGAGTCGGTCTTCCCACAGCTCGAGGCCCTGCTCCCGCATGTGCAGAAGCCCATTCAGTACGTCGGCGGTGAGCTGAACTCCACCGTCAAGGACTGGGACTCCTGTGATGTGCGGTGGGCGCTCATGTACCCCGATGCCTACGAGGTCGGTCTGCCCAACCAGGGCGTCATGATCCTCTACGAGGTCCTCAACGAGCGCGAGGGTGTGCTGGCCGAGCGCACGTACAGCGTGTGGCCGGACCTCGAAGCGCTGATGCGTGAGCACCACGTCCCGCAGTTCACGGTCGACGCGCACCGCCCCGTCGGCGCCTTCGACGTGCTCGGTGTCTCCTTCTCCACGGAGCTGGGGTACACCAACCTCCTCACCGCCCTGGACCTGGCCGGTGTCCCCATGGAGGCCAAGGACCGTACGGAGGACCACCCGATCGTCCTCGCCGGCGGTCACGCGGCCTTCAACCCCGAGCCGATCGCGGACTTCCTGGACTGCGCGGTCGTGGGCGACGGTGAGCAGGCGGTGCTGGAGATCACCGAGATCATCCGCGCCTGGAAGGCCGAGGACCGGCCCGGCGGCCGCGACGAGCTGCTGTTCCGCCTCGCGAAGACCGGCAGCGTCTACGTCCCCAAGTTCTACGACGTCGAGTACCTGGCCGACGGGCGGATCTCCCGCGTCGTGCCGAACCGCTCCGGCGTCCCGTGGCGGGTGTCCAAGCACACCGTCATGGACCTCGACGAGTGGCCCTACCCCAAGCAGCCGCTCGTCCCCCTGGCCGAGACCGTCCATGAGCGGATGTCGGTCGAGATCTTCCGTGGCTGCACCCGCGGCTGCCGTTTCTGCCAGGCCGGCATGATCACGCGCCCCGTACGGGAGCGAAGCATCACCGGCATCGGCGAGATGGTGGACAAGGGCCTGAAGGCCACGGGATTCGAGGAGGTCGGCCTGCTGTCGCTGTCCTCCGCGGACCACACCGAGATCGGCGAGGTCGCGAAGGGGCTCGCCGACCGGTACGAGGAAGACAAGATCGGTCTGTCGCTGCCGTCGACCCGGGTCGACGCCTTCAACGTCGATCTTGCCAACGAGCTGACGCGCAACGGCCGTCGCTCGGGTCTGACCTTCGCGCCCGAGGGCGGCTCGGAGCGGATGCGCAAGGTCATCAACAAGATGGTCTCCGAAGAAGACCTGATCAGGACCGTCTCCACGGCCTACGGCAACGGCTGGCGGCAGGTGAAGCTCTACTTCATGTGCGGCCTGCCGACCGAGACCGATGAGGACGTACTCCAGATCGGCGACATGGCGGTCAGGGTGATCGCCGAGGGCCGCAAGGTCTCCGGGCAGAACGACATCCGCTGCACGGTCTCGATCGGTGGCTTCGTCCCCAAGCCGCACACGCCGTTCCAGTGGGCGCCGCAGCTGTCGGCGGAGGAGACGGACGCCCGTCTCGAAAAGCTCCGGGACAAGATCCGCGGCGACAAGAAGTACGGCCGCTCCATCGGCTTCCGCTACCACGACGGCAAGCCCGGCATCGTCGAGGGCCTGCTCTCGCGGGGCGACCGCCGCATCGGCTCGGTCATCCGCGCCGTCTACGAGGGCGGCGGCCGCTTCGACGGCTGGCGTGAGCACTTCTCCTACGACCGCTGGATGAAGGCCGCCGAGGAGACGCTGCCCGGGTTCGGCGTGGACGTCGCCTGGTACACCACGCGTGAGCGGGAGTACGAGGAGGTCCTGCCCTGGGACCACCTGGACTCCGGTCTCGACAAGGACTGGCTCTGGGAGGACTGGCAGGACTCGCTCGACGAGACCGAGGTCGAGGACTGCCGCTGGACCCCGTGCTTCGACTGCGGCGTCTGCCCCCAGATGGACACCGAGATCCAGATCGGCCCGACGGGCAAGAAGCTGCTTCCGCTGACCGTCGTCAAGTAGCGCTTCCCGTACGCCTCTTCGGTCCGGCCCCCGCACGGTGCGGGTGGCCGGGCCGTGGCGTGCGCCCGCACAATGAGCCGATGTCAGCACAACTCATCGCCCCCACTGTCGCCGTCCATGCCTCCTTTCTCGCCGCCATGGACGAGTTCCGGGCCGACGGTGCCGGGACCGTTGCGCACTCCAGCCTGGCCCAGGAGCTGAGGACTTGGGGGACCCGCTGGCCGACCGCTGACGGCTTCGCCGAGTACGTCGGCCTGGTCGGCGGGGTCATGGACGACGAGCGCGTCGACGGTGCGGTCCCGCTGAGCACCCGCTGGTGGGTGGACGGCGACGCCTACCTGGGGCGGGTCACCTTCCGCCACCGGCTCACCCCCTCCCTCCTCACCTGGGGCGGCCACATCGGCTACGGCGTGCGCCCCGGTGCCCGCCGGCGCGGCCACGCCACCGCGATGCTGCGTGCCGCACTGCCGATCGCCCATCACGAACTGGGCATCGATCCGGTGCTGGTCACCTGCGACGACACCAACACCGGCTCGCGTAGGGTCATCGAGGCCTGCGGCGGGATCTTCGAGGACCAGCGGGACGACAAGCTGCGCTACTGGATCCACGAGGCCGCGGCCACCGCCGGGCAGCAGCAGCAACGGCGCATCTGAAGTACCGAGAAGCACTAGGGGGAGGGCTACATGGAGCCCATGGACAAGGACCGGCGGGTGCCCGACCGTTACGAGCCGGGCGAGGGCTGTCTGACCACCGCGGTCCGGCTTCCGGTACGGATCGTGGTACTGGTGCTCGTGGTGCCGGTGCGCCTGGTGTGGGACGCGCTGGCCGCCCTCGGCAGGGCCGCCCACCGGACCGTGCTGCGCCCCCTCGGCGGCGGTCTCGCCTGGCTGTGGCGCACCCTCGTCGTGCTACCCGTGGCGTGGACCTGGCGCACGCTCGTCGTGGCCCCGCTGGGGTGGCTCTGGCGCACGCTCGTCGTGGCCCCGCTGGGGTGGCTCTGGCGCACGCTGGCCGTCGCTCCGGCGGTGTGGCTGTGGCGGTACGTGCTGACGCCGGTCGGGCGGGGAATCGCCTGGCTGGTGCGGGGACTCGGTGTGGCGCTGGTGTGGTTGGGCAAGGCGTTGTTCGTGTGGCCGTGGGTGGCCTTGTGGCGGTATGTGCTGGCGCCGGTCGGCCGGGGGATCGGCGCGGTGGTGGCGTGGCTGGTGCGGTATCTGGTCGTGGTCCCGGCCCGGTGGCTGTACGCCCACGTGCTGACGCCCCTCGGGCGCGGTATCGCCTGGCTGGTACGCGGCCTCGGCACCGTCCTAGCCACCCTCGTCCGGTGGATCGTGGTCGTGCCGCTGGTCGCCCTGTGGCGGCATGTACTGGTGCCGTCCGGGCGGGTGCTGGCCGTCGTGGTGACGGTGGTCGTCCGCGAGGTCGGGGCGGCGTTCGGGCACTGCTGGCGGGTCGCCGGGATCATCTCCCGGGCCGTCGGCCGGTTCCTCGGCACGGTGCTGCGGTGGCTCTTCGTCGAGCCGGTGCGCTGGGTGTACCGCACCGTGCTCACCCCGCTCGGCCACGGCATCCGGGACGGCATCTGGCGGCCGGTCCGGCAGGCGCTGCGCACCGCCCGCGAGACCGTGCGGCAGACCCGCCGGGAGCTGCGGCGTGCCCTGTTCGGTGCCCCCAGGGAGCCGCAGCCTGCGGCTGCCGTTCCGCCCCGACGGGAACCGGGAGCTCCCGGGACACGTACTCTTGGTAGCAGTACGACCGCACTCACGAAGGACTGAACGACACTGGGCAAGCGACAGCCCGAAGGCCCGCCGCCCGCACCGGCGGTGCAGCGCATCCGACTGCGCTACACCAAGCGCGGCCGCCTCCGGTTCACCAGCCACCGCGACTTCCAGCGCGCTTTCGAGCGGGCACTGCGCCGCGCCGAGGTCCCCATGGCCTATTCGGCGGGCTTCACCCCGCACCCCAAGGTGTCGTACGCCAACGCCGCCCCGACCGGTACGGGCAGCGAGGCCGAGTATCTGGAGATCCAGCTCGCCCAGCACCGCGATCCGGACAAGCTGCGCGAACTCCTCAACGAGTCACTGCCCGACGGGCTCGATGTGATCGACGCCGTCGAGGCCCGCACCAGTGGCCTGGCCGACCGCCTTGAGGCCTCGGTGTGGGAGATGCGGCTCGACGGGGTCGAGCCGGAGGCGGCCGGGCGCGCCGTCGAGGCGTTCCTCGCCGCGGAAGAGGTGCAGGTCGAGCGCCGGACGAAAAACGGCATGCGGGCCTTTGACGCGCGGGCCGCAGTGGCGCGTCTGGAGGCCACCGGTCGCGAGGGCGATAGGCCCGACGGCAATGCCTGTGCGATACTGCGGCTGGTTGTTCGGCATCTGACACCTGCCGTTCGACCCGACGACGTCCTGTCCGGCCTCCGAGCTACGGCCGACCTGGCGCCGCCGGTCCCCGCTGCGGTGACCAGGCTGGCGCAGGGGCTGCTCGATGAGGAGACCGGCGCGGTGACTGACCCGCTAGCGCCCGACCGCGACGCTGCCACGGCCGCCCCATCCACGGCCGCCGGGCTGAGTGCCGCGAAGGCGACAAGTGGGGCCTCCCCGGCAGCCGGGGAAGGTACTGCGTAGGAGCGCCGTCGTCGCGTCGCCGATCAACCAGGGAGCCACCCCGGTCCGGCAGACGCACTGACCAGGAGACTTTCGCCGGTCCCGCCCTACGGGGGCCGACGAGCGAGACGACAGCTCCCGTGCGGCGCCCACGCCCCGGACAGCGGGACCGCGCTCATCACGCGGACCGCGACCGGAATCAGGCGCGGCGCCCGGGAGCGTGACGGGAGAACCGCCCGCATGCTCGAGCCCATTGAGCCCACCCGATCCACGAATTCCCAGGACCGGGGGGCCGACGACAACCACTCACCCAGTGACACGCTGCCCCCGCGCCGACGGCGCCGAGCGGCATCCCGGCCGGCCGGTCCGCCGGTGGCCGGTGCCGCCGAAGCCGCGGTGGTGAGCACCGAGACCACTGCCGAGCCCGTGGCTGATCCGGCCCTCGACGAGGAGACCACCGCATCCGCGGTGACCACCGGCGACGAGGCCAAGCCGGCCCGTGCCCGCCGCCGTGCGACCCGCAAGGTCACCTCCCCGGCCGGCGCCCCGCAGTCGGGTGCCGGCGAGCCGGCCGAGGCCCCGGTCGCCGAGGCCGGGACCGCCGAGGCCCCCGCCGCCGCCGAGACGCCCGCCCCGGCCGCCGTCGAGACGCCCGCCGAGGCGCCGCAGGACGAGGAGACGGCACCGCGCCGTACCCGTCGCCGGGCGACCCGCAAGGTGACCGCCCCGGTCGGCGCCCCGCAGACCGATGCCGCCCCGGAGCCGGTGGCCGCCGAGGCGCCCGCGCCCGTCGCGCAGCCCGCCGAGGCCGCCGCGGACGTCACTCCGGCCGCCGAGGAGAGCGCGGAGGCGGCACCGCGCCGCACCCGCCGCCGGGCCACCCGTAAGGTCACCGCTCCGGCCGGCGCCCCCCAGGCGAGCGCCGCCGACGAGGCCGCCGCCCCGGCCGAGCATGCCCCTGCCGCCCCGGCCGAGAGCGCCCCGGCCGCCCCCGCCGCCGAGGAAGCGGCCCCCGCGCCCGCCGAGGACGCCAAGCCCGCCCGGACGCGTCGCCGGGCCACCCGTAAGACCACCGCCCCCTCGGATGCGCCGCAGGCCGCCGAGCAGGCCGAGGAGCCCGCGGCAGCGGAGCCCGAGGAGGCCCCGGCCGCCGAGGCCGAGACCGCCGAGGCGCCCCGCCGCCGGGCCCGCCGCCGTGGTGAGCGTGCCGCGGAGCCGGCCGCCGAGGCACCCCGTACCGAGGAGGAGCCCGCGGCGGAGGCGCCGCAGCGCGGCCGTCGCCGTGCGCAGCGGCCCCCGACCGCCGTCTTCCAGGCGCCGGTCTTCACCGAGCCGATGTTCCAGACGCCGGAGAGCGCGGCCGCCGCACATGCCGCGGCCCGCCAGGAGGAGACCGTCCCCGAGCCGGTCGTGGAGGAGCAGCCCGCCGCGGGTTCGCGCCGCCGTCGCCGTCGTGGCGCCCCGGCCGAGCCCGAGCAGGTGCCCGCCGCCCCGGCCGAGGAGCCGGCGGCCGAAGAAGCCGAAGCAGCGGCCGAACCGGAGACCGAGCCGGCCGAGAGCGGCCAGGGCGAGGACGAGTCCGCGGACCGTCCCTCGCGCCGCCGTCGCCGTGGTGGCCGCCGCCGTCGTCGTGGTGAGTCCGCCGAGGGCGCCGACGAGCAGGCCGCCGACGAGCGGGAGGCCCCGGAGGCGGAGTCCGAGGAGGACGGGGAGCAGGCCGCCGGGCAGCCGGAGCCGCAGGAGGAGGCCGAGGAGTCGTCGGCCGGCGGCTCCAGCAGCAGCCGCCGTCGCCGTCGCCGCCGCCGTCGTACCGGTGAGCCCGCCGAGGCCGAGGCCGGCGGCGCCGACGACCCGGAGCGCACGGTTGTCAAGGTCCGTGAGCCCCGTAAGAAGGACGAGAGCACCAGCGCCGACGAGGTGCAGTCGATCAAGGGGTCGACGCGTCTGGAGGCCAAGAAGCAGCGCCGCCGTGAAGGCCGCGAGCAGGGCCGCCGCCGGGTGCCGATCATCACCGAGGCGGAGTTCCTGGCCCGCCGCGAGGCCGTCGAGCGGGTGATGGTCGTCCGCCAGAGCGGCGAGCGCACCCAGATCGGCGTCCTTGAGGACAACGTGCTCGTCGAGCACTTCGTCAACAAGGAGCAGGCGACCTCGTACGTCGGCAATGTCTACCTCGGCAAGGTGCAGAACGTCCTGCCGTCGATGGAGGCCGCCTTCGTCGACATCGGCAAGGGCCGCAACGCCGTGCTGTACGCCGGTGAGGTCAACTTCGAGGCGCTGGGCATGGCCAACGGCCCGCGCCGGATCGAGACCGCGCTGAAGTCCGGCCAGTCCGTGCTGGTGCAGGTCACCAAGGACCCGATCGGCCACAAGGGCGCCCGGCTCACCAGCCAGGTCTCGCTCCCCGGCCGCTACCTGGTCTATGTGCCCGAGGGCTCGATGACCGGTATCAGCCGCAAGCTGCCCGACACCGAGCGGGCGCGGCTGAAGCAGATCCTCAAGAAGATCGTCCCCGAGGACGCGGGCGTCATCGTGCGTACCGCGGCGGAGGGCGCGAGCGAGGACGAGCTGGCGCGCGACGTCCAGCGGCTGCAGGCCCAGTGGGAAGAGATCCAGAAGAAGGCCAAGAGCAGCAGCTCCAACGCGCCGACCCTGCTCTACGGCGAGCCCGACATGACCGTCCGGGTCGTCCGCGACATCTTCAACGAGGACTTCTCCAAGGTCATCGTCAGCGGTGACGAGGCGTGGGAGACCATCCACGGCTATGTCGCCCATGTCGCCCCGGATCTCGTCGACCGGCTCCAGAAGTGGACCTCGGACGTCGATGTCTTCGCGACGTACCGCATCGACGAGCAGCTGATGAAGGCGCTGGACCGCAAGGTCTGGCTGCCCAGCGGCGGTTCACTGGTGATCGACCGGACCGAGGCGATGGTCGTGGTCGACGTCAACACCGGCAAGTTCACCGGCCAGGGCGGCAACCTGGAGGAGACGGTCACCAGGAACAACCTGGAGGCGGCCGAGGAGATCGTGCGTCAGCTGCGGCTGCGCGACCTCGGCGGCATCATCGTGATCGACTTCATCGACATGGTGCTGGAGTCCAACCGGGACCTGGTGCTGCGGCGCCTGCTGGAGTGCCTGGGCCGGGACCGGACGAAGCACCAGGTCGCCGAGGTCACCTCGCTCGGCCTGGTCCAGATGACCCGTAAGCGGGTCGGCCAGGGCCTGCTGGAGTCCTTCTCCGAGTCGTGTGTGCACTGCAACGGCCGTGGCGTCATCGTCCACATGGACCAGCCGACGGTGGCCGGCGGCGGTGGCAAGCGCAAGAAGAAGGGCAAGGGCGCACAGCCCGAGCCGCATGTCCACGAGGCCGAGGCCGTCGAGCCGGCCCCGGACGGTGCCGCGCCGGAGCTGGAGCCCGCCCCCGTGACGGAGGCCGAGCTGCAGCCCGCGGTGGACGGGACCGACGAGTGGTTCAGCAGCCCGGCCGAGGCCGAGGCGGCCGCCGGGCGTGGCCGTGGCCGCCGCCGGGTGAGCCGGAAGGTGTCCGCTCCGGCGGGTGCCCCCAAGGCGGCGGCGGAGGCCACCGAGATCGTCGTGCCGGCCGAGCCGGTGGCGGCGCCCGAGGCGGAGCCCACTGTGGAGCCGGTCGCCGAGGCGCCGGCCGCGGAGCCCGCGCCGGCCCGTCCGCGCCGTCGGGCGACCCGTAAGGTGACCGCTCCGGCGGGTTCGCCCGAGGTCTCCGACGACTCCGCGGCGACCGTCGTGATCGCCGCCTCGGCGGAGCCGGTCACCGAGCCGGCGCCGGCCGGGGCCGCGGAGCCCGTCGAGGGTGCCGGGGCGGAGACGGAGCCCGCGGCCAAGAAGACCGCGAAGAAGGCGACGGCGAAGAAGGCGGCGGCGAAGAAGACCACCACCGCGAAGAAGGCCACGGCCAAGAAGACGGCGGCGAAGAAGACCACCACCGCCAAGAAGGCCACGGCCAAGAAGACCACCGCGAAGAAGACGACGACGAAGAAGGCGGCGGCCAAGAAGACCGCTGCCGCCGAGCAGCCCGCAGTGGCGTCGGTGTCGGCTTCCACGGAGGACTGAGCGGGACATCCGCGCCCCGGGCCGTCCACGGCCCGGGGCCGGTTTGACCCCCTGGTCAAGGCCCCGTAACCTTGACCGTCGGTGTCTGTGACACCAAACCCCTGAGCAAACACCTCTCGGTCCGCCGAGGGAGGCCGCTCGTCCACTCGGATTTCATGGGCCCCATCCCGAGCCCGTGTGAGCGGCTGGCATCAGAGGATCCGTTCCTAGCGAAAGAGAGTTCCGCGTGTACGCGATCGTGCGCACCGGCGGACGCCAGCAGAAGGTTGCTGTTGGCGACGTCATCGAGGTTGACCGCATTTCCACCAGCAAGGTCGGCGACACCGTCGAGCTCTCCACGCTGCTGGTCGTCGACGGTGACTCGGTTACCAGCGACCCGTGGGTCCTGGCCGGCGTGAAGGTCCAGGGCGAGGTCGTGGACCACCACAAGGGCGACAAGATCCGGATCCAGAAGTACAAGAACAAGACCGGTTACAAGAAGCGGATCGGCCACCGCCAGCTCCACACGGCGCTGAAGATCACTGGCATCGACGCTCCGGCGAAGTAAGGGACTGAGGAGACATGGCACACAAGAAGGGCGCATCGTCCACTCGGAACGGTCGCGATTCCAATGCTCAGCGGCTCGGCGTGAAGCGCTTCGGCGGTCAGGCCGTCCTCGCCGGTGAGATCCTGGTCCGCCAGCGTGGCACCCACTTCCACCCGGGCACGGGCGTCGGCCGCGGCGGCGACGACACCCTGTTCGCCCTGGCTGCCGGTGCGGTGCAGTTCGGCACCCACCGTGGCCGCAAGGTCGTGAACATCGTTCCGGTCGCCGAGTAATTCCGGCCTGACCGAGCGATAGCTCAGCATTAGCATCACTCAGGGGCGGACCGCCTTTTCCTGCGAGAGCGGGAAGGCCGGTCCGCCCTTGCGTGTTAGTACAGAGACATGCGCGCAAGTACAGCGTCATACCCGTAGTTACCTGGAGGCACCCCCACCATGACCACCTTCGTGGACCGCGTCGAGCTGCACGTCGCCGCGGGTAACGGAGGCCACGGCGTGGCCTCCGTGATGCGGGAGAAGTTCAAGCCGCTCGGCGGCCCGGACGGCGGCAACGGCGGCCGCGGCGGTGATGTGATCCTGGTCGTCGACCAGGACGTCACCACGCTTCTCGAATACCACCACCACCCGCACCGCAAGGCCACCAACGGCCAGCCGGGCGCGGGCGACAACCGCTCCGGCAAGAACGGCCAGGACCTGGTCCTGCCGGTCCCCGACGGCACCGTCATCCTGGACCGCGCGGGCAATGTGCTCGCCGACCTCGTCGGCCAGGGCACCACCTTCGTCGCCGGCCAGGGCGGCCGCGGCGGCCTCGGCAACGCCGCGCTGGCCTCCGCCCGCCGTAAGGCCCCCGGTTTCGCGCTGCTCGGCGTGCCCGGCGAGGCCCGCGACATCGTGCTGGAGCTCAAGACCGTCGCGGACGTTGCGCTGGTCGGCTACCCGAGCGCCGGCAAGTCCTCGCTGATCTCGGTGCTCTCCGCCGCCAAGCCCAAGATCGCCGACTACCCCTTCACCACCCTGGTGCCCAACCTCGGTGTGGTGACGGCCGGTTCGACCGTCTACACGATCGCGGACGTCCCCGGTCTGATCCCCGGCGCGAGCCAGGGCAAGGGCCTGGGCCTGGAGTTCCTGCGGCATGTCGAGCGCTGCGAGGTGCTCGTCCACGTCCTGGACACCGCGACCCTGGAGGCCGACCGTGACCCGGTCTCCGACCTCGACATGATCGAGGAGGAGCTCAAGCAGTACGGCGGCCTGGAGAACCGGCCCCGGATGGTCGTCCTCAACAAGATCGACGTCCCGGACGGCAAGGACCTCGCCGACATCATCCGCCCCGACCTGGAAGAGCGCGGCTACCACGTCTACGAGGTCTCCGCGGTCGCCCATATGGGCCTGAAGGAGCTGTCCTTCGCGCTCGCCGACGTCGTCTCCAAGGCCCGCGCGGCAAGGCCCGTACAGGAATCCACCCGTATCGTCATCCGGCCCCAGGCCGTGGACGACGCCGGCTTCACGGTCACGGAGGAGGGCGAGAACTTCTTCCGCGTGCGCGGTGAGAAGCCCGAACGCTGGGTCCGGCAGACCGACTTCAACAACGACGAGGCCGTCGGCTACCTCGCCGACCGCCTCAACCGTCTCGGTGTCGAGGACGCGCTGCGCAAGGCGGGCGCGCACGCGGGCGACGGCATCGCCATCGGCCCCGAGGACAACGCCGTCGTCTTCGACTGGGAGCCGATGATGGCGGCCGGCGCCGAGATGCTGGGACGGCGCGGGGAGGACCACCGCATGGAGGCGCCCCGGCCGGCCGCGCAGCGCCGCAGGGACCGGGACGTGGCGCGGGACGAGGCCGACCAGGAGTACGAGGGCTTCAAGCCCTTCTGACGGGTCTGCCCGGCGGACCGCCGCACGGAAGAACGGGGAAGGCCCCCGGGAGGAGATCCTCCCGGGGGCCTTCCCCGTGTGCGTCGTCGCTGCTGAGGCCGTGAACGGCCCGCTGCGGGCTCAGACGGCGGCCGTGGCGTCCGAGGCGCCGTTGGCCTTGTCCCCGGCCGTCTCGGAGGCGTCCACGTCCTCCTGCGAGCGCTGACCGGGGATACCGGACAGCCGGTTCTCCATCCGGACGCGCCGCTCGTCGGCCTTGGCGCACAGCGCCAGCGCGGCCTGGTTGAAGCGGACCGACGACGGCGGGTCCGACGGGCCCAGCAGATGCTCCTTGAGCTCGGCCCGCTCCCCGGCCAGGGTGTCCTGCTCCGGGTTGCGGACCGCGTCGAGGAGACCGGCCACACCCTCCGCCTCCGGCGTGAGGATCGTCGCCGCCCGCACGGTCGGGAAGTTCACCCGGAAGTCGTCCTCGCTCATCCCCGAGGTGTTGGCGACCGCGTACGGCTTCTCGCTGGTCAGGTAGTCGGAGACGACGCTGGAGACATCGCTGATCAGCACGTCGGCCTGGTTGAAGCAGCTGAAGATGCCGGGGCGGGCGGTGGTGATGATGCGGTGCTCCCACTCGGGGAAGGAGTTCCAGTACGCCTCCTCCCAGGCGGTGACGGCCGCTGCGACGGCGGCGGCGCGGCCCTCCTCCGGGGTGCCCTGCAGCTGCATCCGCTCCAGCTCGTCCGCGCTCTTGCGGAACGCGGAGGTGGTCAGCGCGTTCAGCGCGTCGGTGCACCGGGCCAGCTCGGCAGCGGCCTCCGGGCCGGGCTGCGCCCCGCTGCGCCGGGTGTTCGCCTCCGTGATCATCGCCTGGATGCGGGTGTTGGCGGCGCCCGCACGCGGGTCCACGGAACCGGTCATCGGGTGCGGCTTGTACAGCAGCCGGACGTTCTCGTCGGCGAGCAGCTCACGCACGATGTTCTCGCCCGCCAGGATCACCGAGGTGTTGCCCGGGTTGCCGTCCCAGCCCTCCCAGGTCGGGGCGTACAGCACGCTGGTCGGCCGGCCGGCCGGGGCGCCCGCGTACGCCTGGATCGGGGCCAGCTGGGGGCGGCCGACCTCGACGACGTCCTTGTCCTCCACACCGATGTCGGCGAGCTGGTAGCGGTCACGGGCCGCCGGGCCCGCCACCCACACCTCGTCATACGCCTTCGCATACGGGTTGCAGGAGGACAGCTTGTCGCTCTCACCGTGGTTGATGAAGGCGTGCTTGATGGACGGGATACGCAGGATCTGCGAGGTCTTGCCGGAGTTCGCCGGGTGCAGCAGCACCTTGAGCGTGGAGTGCTCCAGCCGCATCAGGTTGGCGACCTTGGGGATGCACACGATCGGGATGTCGGTGGCCTCGATCTTCTGCACCATGAAGCGCTCACGGAGCACGATGATCGGGTTGCCGTCCAGGTCGGAGAGCGTGCTCAGCCACATGTTGGCCTGGTAGGCGGAGGAGGAGCCGCCGGAGAAGTACATACCGACCGTCGGCCGGTACTCCGCCAGCCAGTTGTCCAGCCACTCCAGGGCCTGCTTCTCGCGGGCCATCCGGTGCTTGGGCAGCAGCCAGGTGCCCAGGTAGAGCGTGCCGCCGGCGGACAGGGCCAGGGAGACGGCCAGGCCGATGCCGCCCCAGTAGGCGTCGGTGGTGATCGCGGTGAGCATCATGCCGGTCGTGGTGGGCACCGAGAAGCGCAGCAGGCGCCGGCCCGTCTGGCGGGAGAGGATGCGTGGCGGGGCGTCGCACAGCCGCAGTGCGCTCGCGTCGATGTTGCGCGTGACGAACGGCAGGCTGCGGGTCCGGCGCACCAGCACCGCCACCGCCTGGCACACGAAGTGGGTGCCGTAGAAGAGGAGCAGCGTGATGGTGAGCGGCGCCTGCTCCTCCAGCGGGTTGATGCCGTCGATGTGCAGCAGGCCGACCAGTATCAGCATGTCGCGCAGCAACTGGCGCACCGTGACATCGAACCGGATCCGGCCGAGCACCGCGAGCAGGCCGGGCTGCTTGTGCTGGAGGACCAGGTCGAGACCCAGGTTGACCACGGATGCGGCGATGAACAGCGGGATGACGGGCAGCAGCGCACCGAGGAGCTGCGCGGTGAAGGCGACCATCATCGCGAAGAGGGCCGCGAGCTGTACGGCTCGACGGGGGACGATTCCGGCGGAAGGCACGGGGGAGGGCTCCTGGCAGCACGAAGGTCAGGGGGAGGCCGAGGGGGGCGGCCGGGTCCCGCGCTGCGACGCCGCCGGAGCGGCGAAACGGGACCGATGGACACCCGACCGTATGACCTTGTTGGCCTTGGTGACAATCTGCTGTGGCTCTCATCACCGCGAAAGCGGACCAATCGAACGCAACCTGTTGGCCTCGGCTTTCCTCTTAAGGAAAACCTCGTGGTGTATGGGGCGAACGGGATGCGCGGCCCCTATTCTGCGCGATCTTTCCGCGCGTCGTGACCGCCCGGTCGGGTCTCACAAGGCGTCCGTCAGGCGATATCACGAAGCGCCCATGTCCCGCCCTGCCGTAGATTGCGCCCGTAGGGCCGTGGTGCGGGTCGAGCAGTGATCCCCGTACGGCGGTGGGATCGGCGAGCACAGGGGTATGCAGGTGGCAGGCGCAAGGCAGGACGTGAAGGACGCCCGCCGGATCGTGGTGAAGGTCGGCTCGTCCTCGCTGACCACGGCCACGGGGGGACTGGACGCGGACCGCGTCGACGCGCTGGTGAATGTGCTGGCCAAGCACCAGGACAAGGAGATCGTGCTGGTCTCCTCCGGCGCCATCGCGGCCGGTCTGGCGCCTCTGGGGCTCGCCAAGCGCCCCCGCGACCTGGCCCGGCAGCAGGCCGCCGCCAGCGTCGGCCAGGGCCTGCTGGTCGCCCGCTACACCGCCTCCTTCGCCCGCTACGGCCGCCGCGTCGGCCAGGTCCTGCTGACCTCCGACGACACCAGCCGCCGGGCCCACTACCGCAACGCCTACCGGACCCTCGACCAGCTGCTGGCCATGGGCGCCGTACCGATCGTCAATGAGAACGACACCGTCGCCACCGACGAGATCCGGTTCGGCGACAACGACCGGCTGGCGGCCCTGGTCGCCCATCTCGTCCGTGCCGACCTGCTGATCCTGCTCTCGGACGTGGACGGCCTCTACGACGGGGATCCGGCCACTCCCGGCACCTCCCGGATAGCCGAGGTCCACGGGCCCAAGGACCTGGAGGGCATCTCCATCGGCAGCGCGGGCAAGGCCGGCGTCGGCACCGGCGGCATGGTCACCAAGGTCGAGGCGGCCCGGATCGCGGCCGCTGCCGGTATCCCGGTCGTTCTGACCTCGGCCGTGCACGCCGCGGACGCGCTCGCCGGCAGCTCGACCGGCACCCACTTCCTGCGCACCGGCCGCCGCTCTGCCGACCGGCTGCTGTGGCTCGCGCACGCCTCCACACCGCGTGGGGCGCTCGTCCTGGACGACGGGGCGGTGCGGGCCGTGGTCGAGCGCCGCTCCTCGCTGCTGCCGGCCGGCATCGCCTCGGTGGAGGGCGATTTCTCCGCCGGCGACCCGGTCGAGCTGCGGGACGGCGAGGGCCACGCGGTCGCCCGCGGTGTCGTCAATTTCGATGCCCGGGAAATCCCCCGTTTGATGGGCCGTTCGACCCGCGATCTCGCCCGCGAGCTGGGCCCCGCCTATGAGCGGGAGGTCGTGCACCGCGACGATCTGGTGCTGCTGCACCCCTGAGGGACGTCCCCCCGGGCCGACTCCCTCCGCGGCCGAAAACAGCCCCTTCGGCCTGGTGTGAAGACCGGCCTTTCCATGGAGACCTTGGGGAAAACGCCCCCGCGACGGGCCGCGGGCTGGTCAACTTTGTTGCGGGGGCGCCGTAGGGGAGCGGCGCCCGCAGCGCGCACGCGCACCCGCCGACGTACGACGGCTCCGCACCCCCGAGGGCGGAGCGATTCGCATCACAGGAGGCCGCCGGTGAGACGAGGGCGCCCAGGGGCACCGCCCCGAGGGACGGCGGAACGCGCACTGACCAGCGTCGGAACGGGCGAGGACGCAGCCCGGCCGGACGACCCGTGTGCGGAGCGTGACGGGGCGGCGCAGCACGCACCGGAGAGCGGGCGCCGGGAGGCGTCCCGGCTGTGGCACATCACCCTCAGCGTCTCGGGCGCCGAGGCCCCGCTGAAGGAGGTCCGGCGGGCGCTGGAACAGCTCGCCCACGACCATCCGTTCCTGCTGACCAGCCGCTACGCCAACGACCACGCCGAGATCCGCTACTGGGAGGAGGCGCGGGACCTGCACGACGCCGCGGCGGTCGCCCTGCGGCTGTGGGGCGAGCACCGCTCGACGGCCAAGCTGCCGCCGTGGGAGATCGTCGGCCTGGAGGTCATCGACCGCGAGACCTACCACCAGCGCCTCGCGGAGGGCTACGGTCCGCCGCCGGCCTCCCCGGTAGGCGTCCACCCGTTCTGACCCGTGGCCGTCTGCGTCCCGCGCTGTGAGATACGGCGTGGCCGCGACCTGCCGCCCGGCTAGGCTGCGGCCATGACCAGCAGCGCATCGCACTCCTCGCCCGTCCTCGACACCGCCCGCCGCGCGCGGGAGGCGGCCGCCGTCCTGGCGCCACTGCCGCGTACGGCCCGTGACGCAGCGCTGCTCGCCATCGCCGACGCCCTGGTGGAGCGGACCGACGCGATCGTCACCGCCAACGCCCAGGACATCGCCAAGGCGCGGGCGGCGGGCACCGCCGAGTCGATCGTGGACCGGCTCACCCTCACCCCCGAGCGGATCGCGGCCATCGCCGCCGACGTCCGCCAGGTCGTGGCGCTGCCCGACCCGGTGGGCGAGGTGGTGCGCGGCTCGACCCTGCCCAACGGCCTCGATCTGCGGCAGGTCCGGGTCCCGCTCGGTGTGATCGGGATCATCTACGAGGCCCGGCCCAATGTGACGGTGGACGCCGCGGCCCTGTGCCTGAAGTCCGGCAACGCCGTGCTGCTGCGCGGCTCGTCCTCCGCGTACGCCTCCAACAGCGCCCTGGTGGAGGTGCTGCGCGACGCCGTCCAGAGCGCCGGACTGCCCGCCGACGCGGTGCAGCTGGTGCCCGGCGAGAGCCGTGACGCGGTGAAGGAGCTGATGCGCGCCCGCGGCCTGGTCGATGTGCTGATCCCGCGCGGCGGCGCATCCCTGATCCGTACGGTTGTCGAGGAGTCCACCGTCCCGGTGATCGAGACCGGCACCGGCAACTGCCACGTCTATATCGACGAGGCCGCCGACCTCGACATGGCCGTCGACATCCTCATCAATTCCAAGGCCCAGCGGCCCAGCGTCTGCAACGCCGCGGAGACGGTGCTGGTGCACGCGGGGATCGCCGAGAAGTTCCTGCCGCGCGCCCTGGAGGCGCTGACCCAGGCCGGGGTCATCGTGCACGGCGACGCCGCCTGGCAGCAGGCGGGCCCCGGACTGGTGGCCCCCGCCACCGACGAGGACTGGGCGACGGAGTACCTCTCGTACGACATCGCGGCCGCCGTGGTGCCCGACCTGGACGCGGCGGTGGCCCACATCCGGCGCTGGACCTCCGGTCACACCGAGGCCATCGTCACCACCTCGCAGGCCGCCGCCCGCCGCTTCACCCAGTTGGTGGACTCCACCACCGTCGCGGTCAACGCCTCCACCCGTTTCACCGACGGCGGCGAGTTCGGCTTCGGCGCGGAGATCGGTATCTCGACGCAGAAGCTGCACGCCCGCGGCCCCATGGGACTGCCGGAACTGACGTCCACGAAGTACATCGTCACGGGCGACGGCCACACCCGCTGAACGTCCCCCGGATTCCCCGTTCTCCCTGCCCAAAATGACCGGCCGGGGCTAACCTGGACGGGTGCCGGACGACGTGGGGGGCAAGCCGTTCCCGGACGGTGAAGAGCCCGACGAGCACCACCACGGGAGCCACGGAAAAGCGGACGAAGAATTCGCCTCCGTGGTCTTCGACGAGGAATTCGTCCGGTCGGCCCGGATTCATGAACCCTCGGCGGTCGAGCGGATGCTGGCCGCCGCCGAGGCACGCGCCGAGGCCGAGGCGGCCCGCTCCGGGCACGGTTTCGGCCCCGAGGGCGACGACCCGGACGAGACCGGCCGCCGCAGCCGCCGGCGCGGCCGGGAAACCGATGACTACGACGGCTACGCCGATTACGGAGAGTACGACGACGGGGAGTACGGCGACTATCCGCCGCATGACCCGTACGGCCCCTACGGCGGTGCGCTGCGCCCCTACCGCAGCAGCACCCGCTGGCACCGGCCGGTCGCCTGGGTACTGGCCGTGGTGATGGGCATCGGACTGGTCGCGCTGGCCTTCAGCGCCGTCTACCGGGGCTCCGCCGGCCGGACCCAGAACCCGGCTCCGGCGCCCACCTCCAGCGGGGTGGACGCCCCGGTCACGGGCACGGACAGCGTCCGTACGGCCCGCCCCGGCCTGCCGTCGCCGCCGTCGGCCGAACCCCTGCGCCCGTCGTTCTCGGCGGTGCCCAGGCCGCACTGACGGCGCGGCACACTTCCCGCAAATCGGACGCCTGAAACCGTATCGTCCGGCGAAGTTGCCCGGCGTCCCGGCGTTTACGTTCGCCCCGGCAGACCTACTCTTGTTGTATGACCGGGCCTGGTGACCCTCCGGAAGGGACGCCCAACGGCGCCCCGGGAGGCGGTGAGGACGAATACCGATCCGTCGTCTTCGACGAATCGTTCGTTCGGGCTGCGCGGCTGCAGGAATTCTCCGCGGACGAGCGGCTGGGCGAGCACCATTCGCCGGCCGTCAAGACCCGGCATGCGTGGATGCGGCTGGGCGGCTCCCGGCAGGCCATCCTGCTGGTGCTGCTGATCGTGCTCGCCTTCGGCACCGCGGTCTACATGGGCGTACGGCACCCGTACAAGGCCCCGGAGGCGGTCCGGGTGCAGCCGCTGCGCTCCGCGGTGGTGCCGCTGGCGCCGACCGGGAAGGTGCCCGGCGCGACCCCTGAGGATCTCTTTGCACACAGCCCCGCGGCGCATTACCGGATCGGCGCCGCGGGCGTCAATCTGCCCGCCGTCGCCCGTACCGAGCACTTCTCCGACGGCCAGATCGTCTCCGCGCTGACCGTGGCGAAGGACTACATCGTCCGCTCCTCGCTGGACCCGGACACCCTCACCGGCGGCTCCGTACGGCCGGTGCGGCTGCTGCTCGACACCCGCCAACTCGACCAGTTCGACCGGAGCCTGGCGCACCCCGACGACAACGGCCGCGATGCCGCGACCGGTTGGCTGGTCCGCTTCGACCCGCACCAGACCCGGCTCGCGGACCGGAACGTACGGGTGAACGGCACGCTGTCCGCCGCGGAGTTGAGCCCGGACGCGCTCGATGTGACCGCCGACTACACCTTCGTCTATGCCGTCCGGCCCGCCCCCGGCGCGCCGGACGCCGCATCGGGCCCGGCCACCGGCAAGCCCACGCCGGGCGCCGCCTCGCTGGTCACCGTCCGTCGTGAGGTGCACTTCCGGCTGACCCGCGACAACCTCAGCGACCACCGCCTGGAGGTGCTGCAGAGCAGCCTGCAGGCAGGGCCGCTGGCCTGCTCCTCGAAGCCGGCCGACGCGCTGCGCCCGCTGTTCGCGGGACAGCACGCCGGCCACGACCGGCCCACGGGCACCGACCCCTACGCCAGGGACCGCGCCAACCCCTCCGTCTGCGGTGAGCTGGCGCCCTCCGCCCAGCCGAAGCCGAGCCGTCCGATGCGCTAGGCGGACACGCCCTAGGAGCCGTCCGAGCCGCTCGCTCCACCGCTCCCGTTGGCGCCGCCCGAGCCGTCGGGACGTGTCCCGCCACGGAAGACCGTGTCGCGCAGCTTGCCGCCCAAGTCGCCCGCGCCGCCCGCGATATCGCGCACCAGACCCATCAGCGGGTCCTTGCTGTTGCGCATCGAGTCGGCGTAGTGGGCGGCGGAGTCCCGGAACGAGTCGGAGACCGAGGTTTCCTTGTCCTCGTCCCGGCGCGGGTAGTGGCCGTCCATGATCCGCTGGTAGTCGCGGCTGGCCGCCCACTTCTTGAGCTCGGCCGCCCGCACGGTCGTGAACGGGTGGCTGCGCGGCAGCAGGTTGAGGATCTTCAGCACGGAGTCGCGCAGATCGCCGCCGGACTCGTACTCGTCCGCCTGCTTGAGGAAGGCGTCGACATTCATCTCGTGCAGATGATTGCCGCCGGCCAGCTTCATCAGACCGCGCATCGAGGCCTGCAGATCCTGCCCGACCAGCAGCCCGGCACGGTCGGCCGACAGCTCCGACTTGCGGAACCACTCGCGCAGCGCCGTCACGATCGCCATGATCGCGACATTGCCCAGCGGGATCCAGGCGACCTTCATCGCCAGATTCGTCAGGAACAGCAGAATCGTGCGGTAAACGGCGTGCCCGGACAGCGCGTGCCCGACCTCGTGGCCGACGACCGCCCGCATCTCCTCCTCGTCCAGCAGCTCGACCAGGCCGGTCGTCACCACGATGATCGGCTCGTCGAGACCGATGCACATGGCATTGGGCTGCGGGTCCTGATTCACATACATCGGCGGGACCTTCTCCAGGTCCAGGATGTAGCAGGCATCGCGCAGCATGTCGTTGAGGTGCGCGAACTGCTGGTCGCTCACCCGCACCGAGTCCGACAGGAACAGCAGCCGCAGGCTGCGCTCCGGCAACAAGCCGCTGAGCGTCTTGAAGACGGTGTCGAACCCGCTCAGCTTGCGCAACGCCACCAGCGCCGAGCGATCCGCCGGGTGCTCGTACGACCGCGACGAGATTCCGGGGAATCGCCGCCGGTCCCGGCTCGGTACGTTCGCGCTGCCGTCTGGGCTCTCCGTCATTGGGGCCTCCCCCTGTTCGACTGCGTGTGTTCAGAGTAGAGGACGCCACTGACAAGCGAATGGATGCTCGGGCGTACGCTGGCGATCGCACCAATACCTGCCCCGGCCCGTACACATGGCCGTATGGGCCGTATCAGAGGGAGCGCACCGTCGTGCCGTATCAGAGTGTGCTGCTCGCCGCAGCCCAGGAGACCGCCAGGGACGCCGGACCCGGATGGATCCTGCGCGCCGTGATCATCGGTGGCGTCGTCGGTGCCGCACTGCTCGCCTGGTTCCTGCTGCGCGGCTACGGCCAGGACTGACCCTCCGTCGGCCGCCCCGGGGCGGGTCCGGGCGGAGTCGCCGTGGGCCCGTGGTGAGCCGACGCTTACGATGTGGTGGAAGTCTCTGCCCGCCCCAGCCCGGATTGGTCCTGCCGACGATGAGCCTGCACACCACCGCACAGTCCCTGGCCACCCTCGCCGCCGAACCCGGACACGAGGGCGGTCACGCCAGCCTCAGCCCCTTCGTGACCGGCGGCGGCGCCCTTTTTATCCTGCTCCTCCTGCTCTGGATCACCACCCGTTTCAACCGGGACCGCTGAGCCCCGGCACCCGGCCCCCGGCATCGCGCGCCGCCCAGTAGGGTCTGCACGCATGGGAGAGCACACAGGGCCCGTGAAGCGGCGACTCGGAGTGATGGGCGGGACGTTCGACCCGATCCACCACGGACACCTGGTCGCCGCCAGCGAGGTGGCCAGCCAGTTCCACCTCGACGAGGTCATCTTCGTGCCGACGGGACAGCCGTGGCAGAAGAGCCACAAGACGGTGTCCCCGGCCGAGGACCGGTATCTGATGACGGTCATCGCGACCGCGTCGAACCCGCAGTTCTCCGTCAGCCGGATCGATATCGACCGCGGCGGCAAGACGTACACGATAGACACGCTGCGTGATCTGCGCGAGGAGCACCGTGACGCGGATCTGTTCTTCATCACCGGCGCCGACGCGCTCAGCCAGATCCTGACCTGGCACGATGCCGCGGAGCTGGTCTCGCTCGCCCACTTCATCGGGGTGACCAGGCCCGGCCATGTCCTCGCGGACCCCGGGCTGCCCGCGGGGGCGGTGTCCTTGGTCGAGGTGCCGGCGCTGGCCATCTCCTCGACCGACTGCCGGGCGCGCGTCGCCCAGGGGGATCCGGTCTGGTACCTGGTGCCGGACGGTGTGGTGCGCTACATCGACAAAAAAGAGCTGTACCGCAACGACCGCTGACGGGGCTGACGGAAAGGGGCACCGGTGAGCGACCGACAGGATCCGTACGGGCCGCAGGACCCGTATGCCCACGACCCGTATGCCCAGGAGCAGCCGGGGCAGCCGGGCTACACCTATGACGCCTACGGGCAGCCGGTGTACCACGACGCCGCACAGCCGTCGTACGAGCAGCACTACGACGCGTACGGGCAGCAGGCCGCCCCGTCCGCCTATGAGGGCTACGACCCGTACGGCGGCCAACAGGGCGGCGGTCAGGTCGCACAGGGGTACCAGGGCGGTCACCAGCCGTACCAGGCGCAGCCGGAGTACGGCTACGACGCCTACGGCCGCCAGCAGGTGCAGGCCCAGCCCGGCTATCCGCAGCAGTACGACCCGTACGGCGCTCCCGAGCAGCAGCCGTCGCACCAGCAGGAGTGGATCCCGCAGCAGGCCCAGCAGTCCCCCTACGAGCAGCCCCGCTACGAGGAGCCCGTCCCGCAGCGCCAGGACGGGCCGCCCCGGCCGCCGGCGCAGCGCCGCGCCCCGGCGGACGACACCGCAGGGCCGGACGCCGCGAGCGGCCCCACCGGGCTCTCCGCCGACGACCCCGAGTACCGCACCGAGCAGTTCTCCTTCATCGAGGAGCCGGACGAGGACTCCGAAGACGTCATCGACTGGCTGAAGTTCACCGAGAGCCGCACCGAGCGGCGCGAGGAGGCCAAGCGGCGCGGCCGCAGCCGGATCATCGCGCTGTCCGTCGTGCTGGCCCTGCTGGTCGCCGGCGGTGTCGGCTATCTGTGGTGGGCGGGCAAACTGCCGGGAGTCGCCGGGCCGGACAGCGGCGAGGCGGCCGCGGGCGCCGGGCAGAAGCGCGATGTCCTCGTCGTCCATCTGCGGGACACCAAGACCGGGAACAGCTCGACGGCGCTGCTGGTGGACAACGAGACCACCCACAAGGGCACCACCGTCCTCCTGCCCAACAGCCTTCTCGTCTCCAGGGACGACGGCACGACCACAACCCTCGGCAAGTCCGTCAAGGACGAGGGCACCGAGCCGACCAGGGACTCCCTCAACAGCCTCCTGGGCGCCGACCTCAAGGCCAGCTGGCGGCTGGACACCCCGTACCTGGAGAACCTCGTCGAGACGGTCGGCGGGATCACCCTCGACACCGACGCCACCGTCCCCGGCGCCAAGAAGGGCGCCTCCCCGGTCGTCAAACAGGGCAGCGCCCAGGACCTCAACGGCCAGGCCGCCGTCGCCTACGCCACCCACCTGGCGCCGGGCGAGCCCCAGACCAAGCAGCTGCAGCGGTTCGGACAGGTCATGCAGGCGACCTTGAAGAAGGTCTCCAGCGACTCCGACGGCGCCACCGCCACCGTGAAGGCGCTGCTCCAGGTGCTCGACCCGCCGCTCACCGAGGCCCAGCTGGGCAGCTCGCTGGCGCAGCGGGCGGAGCTGGTGAAGACCGGCGCGTACCGCACCGCCCTGCTGCCCGTACAGGCGAACGGGACGCTCAGCCAGACCACCTCGGCAAGTGTGGTCAAGGATGTGCTCGGCGGCACGGTCAAGAAGACCGCCCCCGACGGGACCGCCCGGGTCGCGGTCCGGAACGCCACCGGCACCAAGGCCGCCACCGGCAAGGCTCAGGTCGCGCTGCTCAACGGCGGCTACAGCTTCGTCGACGACGGCACCGCCGGCGCGGCCGCCGCCGCGTCCCGGATCACCTACGCGGACGCCGCCCAGAAGGCCAAGGCCGCGGAGGTCGCCAGGACACTGGGGCTGCCGGCGGGCGCGGTCAGGCAGGGCAAGGGCGCCTCGAACGCCGACATCACCGTGCTGCTGGGGCGGGACTACAAGGGCTGACGGGCCGGACGCGCCAGGCCCCTCCGGTGGTGACCGGTGGGGCCCGGCAGCCCCGGCCCCGGCGCTGACCAGCCCGGACGCCGGAACCGACTGGTGGGTTCGAAAACACAGCCGGGAGTGTCGGTGGTCCGTGAGACCCTTGAGGAGTACCTGACCGCCGATCCGGTTGCCCATGGGGACTGCGGCGCGCGCCGCGGCTCCGCCGCGAGCCAGCGCCCTGCCCGGCCGGAGAGGCTGCCCTCGAACCGGAAAGCCGCTTGTGACCGCCACGGACCGCTCCATCGAGCTCATCAACGCCGCCGCCCAGGCCGCAGCCGACAAGCTCGCGCACGACATCATCGCGTACGACGTCAGTGACGTCCTCTCGATCACCGACGCCTTCCTGCTGGCCTCGGCGCCCAGCGACCGCCAGGTCAAGTCGATCGTCGACGAGATCGAGGAACGGCTCAACAAGGACCTCGGTGCCAAGCCGGTCCGCCGCGAGGGCGACCGCGAGGCCCGCTGGGTGCTGCTCGACTACGTCGACATCGTGGTGCACGTCCAGCACAGCGAGGAGCGTGTCTTCTACGCGCTCGAGCGCCTGTGGAAGGACTGCCCCGAGATCGACCTCCCCGAGGAGGCCAAGGCCACCCGCGGCAAGGCAGCGGCGCACGCCGACGCCACGGCGGGCGAACAGGACGGTGAGCTGCTCTGAACGGCACCAAGAGCGGCCAGGGCCGCCGCATCGTCCTCTGGCGCCACGGCCAGACCGCCTGGAATCTGGAGCGCCGCTTCCAGGGGTCGACGGACATCGAGCTGACCGAGGCGGGCGTCGGCCAGGCGCGGCGCGCCGCCCGGCTGCTCGCCGCCCTCAGGCCGGACGCCATCATCGCCTCCGACCTGCAGCGGGCCGCGGCGACGGCGCGCGAGCTGGCCGAGCTGACCCGGCTGGAGGTGACGCATGACGCGGCCCTGCGGGAGACCTACGCGGGCTCCTGGCAGGGGCTGACGCACGACGAGATCCTCGCGCAGTACGGCGAGCAGTACACCGCCTGGAAGCGCGGTGAGCCGGTGCGCCGCGGCGGCGGCGAGCTGGAGACCGAGGTCGCCGACCGGGCCGCCCCCGTCGTCCTCAACCACGCCGACAAGCTTCCCGGGAACGGCACCCTGGTCGTGGTCAGCCACGGCGGCACGATCCGCACCACCATCGGGCGGCTGCTCGGCCTGGAGGCCCACCACTGGGAGGGCCTGGGCGGTCTGTCGAACTGCTGCTGGTCCGTGCTGGGCGAGGGCGCGCGCGGCTGGCGCCTGATGGAACACAACGCCGGCACCCTGCCGGAGCCGGTGCTCGGCGACGACGACTGAGCCCGCCGGGCGGCCCCGGCCGACCGGATTTCACATCCGGGCAGGTCGCAGGCTAAAGTTCTTCTTGTTCGCGGCGCCGCCGGGGGAAACCCGGGGGAGCGGAACAAGACCCGGGGCTATAGCTCAGTTGGTAGAGCGCCTGCATGGCATGCAGGAGGTCAGGAGTTCAATTCTCCTTAGCTCCACAACCCGGATGATCCCGTCTCCTCATGGAGGCGGGATCTCTGCGTTCCGCGGGGCCGCTGTGCGGTCGGGTGTTCCGCGCGGGCGGTGCCGCCGCCAGCCAGGGTGGCGCGAAGGCGAGCCTGACCCGGCCCGCAGACCGTGGCAGAATCGGACGGCGCCGGCAGGGGAGGAGAGATCGCGATGCCCACGAGCATCCTCGAGGAGGTCAACGACCTGCTCGACGTGGCCGAGGCGCAGAGCGATGACTGGCTGCCGGAATACGCGCTCCGTTTCACCTGCCCCGTTGACGGCCCCGCCTCCGTACGCAGCGGCGACGGTACTGCTCTGCAGTGCCCGTCGTGCGGCTCCTCCCATGTCGCACAGGTGCTGGGCGACAACGGGGGCATTTCCTTCGTTTGTACGGCCTGCGGCCACAGTTGGAGCTGATGGATGGGCGCCCACAGCAGGAAATGTGACTGGTGCGGCAGCGGTACGCCGATCGTCCGGGACATGGAACCCGTCAACACGGACTACCAGTACTGGTGCGAGGAATGCGCCCGCGCCCTGGTCATAAAAGGCGACCCCATCGAGACCTACCGGGAGCTCGACGGGGAGCCGATCTACGGGCGACTGCTGGACGAGCACTGCACACTGAAGCGCTTCTACTCGTTCGCCACGGCCTGAGTGGGCCGCCCTCCCCAAGGTGCCACTGAAGGAGTGGGTCCCCTCCTTGACGCCGTTTCAGGCAGCTTCGGGCAGCTCGGGGCAGTTCCGGACGGTTCCGGTCACGCGGAACTGCCGCCGGGACAAGGGGCGTTGTGCCGGACATGAGACGGTCACCGCCCCCTTCCGCAGCGCGGGCGCACGGTTCAGCTGCCGCTGCCCCTGCCGGCGTTGGCGTTGACATTGGCGTTGGCGTCGGCGGACAGACGTGCATCGCCTTGCCCCGACCGCCCCCTGAGCCGCCACAGCCGGGCCCCCGCCAGTGCCAGCAGCGCGAGACCGGCGAGCGGATAGCTGCCGGAGAGCAGCATCTGCACGCCGTTCTGGTGCAGTTCCTCGTGGTGGTGCCAGCGGTGCGGCACCCACCACAGCGCGAACGAGCAGAAGAGCAGCCCCAGCGCGCCGGTCGTCATCCGCCAGCGGCGGGCCGCGGTGCCCGTCCGGTGCAGCGCCTCGGAGCCGAGCAGGATCAGCATCGGTACGCACCACACCCAGTGGTGGGACCAGGAGATCGGGCTGACCAGGAGCGCGGTCGCCGCGCAGGCGACGGCCGCCCAGGCGCGCTGTCCGCGCAGCAGGCACCCGACCGCCAGTGCCAGACCGAGGGCCCCGGTCAGACCGGCGACCACGACCCAGGCGGCGCCCGGGTCGTGGGTGTGCAGCAGCCGGGCGAGGGCGCCGCGCAGCGACTGGTTCGCGGTGATCTCCACCTCGCCGACCCGGTCGGTGGCGTACACGATCTCGGTCCAGAAACGGTACGAGTCGCGGGGCAGCGCGAGCGCGGAGAGGAGCGCGGTGGCCAGGAAGGTGGCGGTGGCGACGACGGCCTGCCGCAGCCAGGGGTTCCAGGCGGCGAGGGCCCCCGCGCCGGAGCGGAGCAGCTGGCCGGCGCGGACGGCGCCGGCCAGCGCGAGGAATACCGCGAACAGCGCCGGGGTCAGTTTGAGTCCGGCCGCGACTCCGATGCCGATACCCGCGAGCCGCCGGTTGTCCCCGCGGGTCAGGTCCCACAGCACCAGCACGGCGATCAGCAGGTTGATCTGGCCGTAGCGCAGCGTCGTCCAGACCGGTTCGCACCACACCAGCAGCGCGGAGACCGCGAACGTCGCGGCGGGCCGGGGGAGCCGCCGGGGCCGGCCGGCCAGCCGTAGCGAGAGGTGGACGACACCGACGAGCAGCAGCAGGTTCCCGGCGGTGGCGCAGGCGCGCATCGCCGGAACCCCGAGCAGGGTGAGCGGGGTGAACAGCAGGGCCGCGAAGGGCGGGTAGGTGTTGGGCAGGTGTGCCGAGGTCGCCACCATGTCGTAGAGGGACTCGCCGTTGCGGACGGTGAAGCCCTCGGCGCGGTAGACCATCAGGTCGATCATCGTCACGTGCAGAAGGCGCTGCACGGTCCAGAAGACGGCGAAGGAGACCAGACAGCCGAGGGCCGCCACGAGGGTCGGGTGTCGGCGGACGAGGCCCCTGCCGGGGTGGGCGCCGCCGGTGTCGGTGGACTGCTCCAGCTCCAGCGCGGTCACGGCGTACGCTCCCCAGGACGTATCGGGCACAGATTGCCGACAGTACCGCGCGTCGCGCCGAAGGGCCCCCGGCAGAACGATTTGGCAGAAGCCGGGGAGGTCCGTGTAATGTAGGCGATGCCGCAGCGGGGAACCGGGCGGAAACAGAATACGGGGCTATAGCTCAGTTGGTAGAGCGCCTGCATGGCATGCAGGAGGTCAGGAGTTCAATTCTCCTTAGCTCCACAGTGAAAGAAGCAGGTCGTCCGAAATGGGCGGCCTGCTTCGTCGTGCGTGTGCGGACCAGGCGCCCTGGGGGCCGCAATCAGCGGGAGTTCCTCCGCTGTTGTGCTGATATCTGGTCAGCGACGTGTTCGCCATGGCGAGTTCATCGTTCGCTCCGCGCCCATTCCTGACCAGTCCTTGCCGTTCCTTGGGCTCATCTTGGCGATCGCATGTCCCTGACATGAACGGTTCATCGAAAGAGTGGCGCATCGCGTGAGCGTCACCTCTCACGCACTCACCGCTTGTGCGGTGCCGCACACCGGCACACCGGCGCAGCGCGGCACCCCACAGCGCACCGCATCGCCACACAGGGGGTTACATGAGAGCAAGCCGCACCAGATCACTGCCCGCGCGCGCCGCTCTGACCTGGGCAGCGGCGCTGCCGCTGGTCGCCGGTGCGCTCGCGCTCGGCGCGCCGGCCGCCGACGCCGCGGGCCACGACGGCGGCCGGCACGCACTGCAGGGCACCAAGCCCCTGTGGGCCACCCGGCAGGCCGACCAGGGCGCCACCTCCGCCTCCGCGGCCGTCACCGCCCGCGTCTACCTGGCCGGCCGCGACGCCAAGGGCCTCGCGGACCGTGCGCGGGCCGTGTCCGACCCGCACTCCGCCGCGTACGGGAAGTATCTGAGCCCCGCCCAGGTGCGCGCCCGCTACGGCGCCACGCACGACCAGATAGCCAAGGTGACCGACTGGCTGAAGGAGTCCGGCCTGACGGTCACCGGCACCACCAACCGGTATCTGACGGTCAAGGGCGACGCGGCCGCCGCCGAGCGCGCCTTCGCCACCGACCTGCACAACTACCGCAAGAACGGGCATACTTACCACGCCCCGTCGACCGCCGCCTCCGCGCCCGCCGCCCTGGCCGGCGCGGTGCTGACGGTCACCGGCCTGGACAACGCGCCGCGGCCGGCCAAGCACCACTCCAGCGAACTGCCGCCGCCGGAAGGCGTCTTCCGTAACTCCGGACCGTTCTCCTCGTACTACGGCTCCAGGACCGGCACGAAGCTGCCGTCCGCCTACGGGAGCAAGGCGCCGTACGCGGTCAGGGGCTACACCGGCAAGCAGCTCCGCGCCGCCTACGGGGCGAAGAAGTGGACCGGCAAGAACGTCACCGTCGCGATCACCGACGCCTACGCCTCGCCGACCATCGCCCGGGACGCGGACACGTACGCGGCCCGCAACGGCGACCCCCGCTACCGCCGGGGCCAGCTCTCCCAGGTCCTCCCCGAGAACTACACGCACCTCAAGGAGTGCGGCGCGGCCGGCTGGTACGGCGAGGAGACCCTCGACGTCGAGGCCGTCCACGCGGTCGCCCCCGACTCCGACATCGTCTACGTCGGCGGCGCCTCCTGTATGGACGACGATCTGCTCGACTCGCTCGGCAAGATCGTCGACGGGCACCTCGCCGATATCGTCTCCAACTCCTGGGGCGACATCGAGGCGAACGAGACCCCGGACGTGGCCGCCGCCTACGACCAGATCTTCCAGCAGGGCGCGGTGCAGGGCATCGGCTTCTACTTCTCCTCCGGCGACAACGGTGACGAGGTCGCCAACACCGGCACCAAGCAGGTCGACACCCCGGCGAACTCCGCCTGGGTGACCGCCGTCGGCGGCACCTCTCTGGCCGTCGGCAAGCACGACGCGTACCAGTGGGAGACCGGCTGGGGCACTCTGAAGGCGGCGCTCTCCAAGGACGGCCACGACTGGACCGGCTTCCCCGGCACCTTCAACGGTGGCGCCGGCGGTGGCACCAGCGAGACCGTCGCGCAGCCCTTCTACCAGCGAGGAGTCGTTCCGGATGGGCTCGCGAAGGTGAACGGCGGCGGTGCGATGCGCTCCGTCCCGGACATCGCCGCGGTCGCCGACCCGAACACCGGCTTCCTGGTCGGCCAGACCCAGACCCTGCCGGACGGCTCACTCGGCTATGACGAGTACCGCATCGGCGGCACCTCACTGGCCGCGCCGGTGATCGCGGGCGTCCAGGCGCTCGCCCAGCAGGCCCGGCACGGTGTGGCCATCGGCTTCGCCAACCCCGGCATCTACCAGCGCTACGGCACCGCCGCCTACCACGACGTCACCGATCACCCGCTGGGTGCCGGCCGTGACCTGGCCGTCGTCCGCGTCGACTACGTCAACGGCACCGACGCGAGCAAGGGCACCACGACCTCGCTGCGCAGCCTGGGCAAGGACAGCTCGCTGCGTGCGGTCGTCGGCTACGACGACGTCACGGGCGTGGGCACGCCGGGCGCCGGCTATGTGAGCTCCTACCGCCCCTGACGCCGGGGTGTGGCACCGCCTCCCCGCACCGCCCGTGCCCCGGTGGCGCGGCGGTAGGAGGACCGGGTAACAGGGGGGCGGGGCCCGCGTTGGGGTAATCCTCAGCGCGGGCCCCGTACGCCCTGCGGTACCCTGACGCCATGCGTGCCGTACGCCTTCTGCTTAGCGGGCCGCGCTGATCAGTACCGACGGATGACAGACCCCGTCGGAATCGGCGCGGCTTCCCCTCCTGTGCGAGGGGTCTTTTTGTTTCCGGCGTGCCGGGGATCTGGCGCGTTTCCGCTGGCAGAGACGATCGATGGAGCTTTGAGACGATGAGCGAGACGACCAACTCCCCCGCTGCCGAAAGCGCGGGAGGTGCCCCCACCGAAACGGCGGCGCCGCACCGCTATACGGCCGCGCTGGCCGCCGACATCGAGGCACGCTGGCAGGACTCCTGGGAGGCGAACGGGACCTACGAGGCCCCGAACCCGAAGGGCGACCTGGCCGGCGACGCCGAGCCGGTGGCCCGCCCCAAGAAGTTCATCATGGACATGTTCCCCTACCCGTCGGGTGCCGGCCTGCACGTCGGGCACCCCCTGGGCTTCATCGCCACCGACGTCTACGCCCGCCACCAGCGCATGACGGGCCACAACGTCCTGCACACCCTGGGCTTCGACGCCTTCGGCCTGCCCGCCGAGCAGTACGCGGTGCAGACCGGGACCCACCCGCGGGTCTCCACCGAGGCCAACATCGTGAACATGCGGCGTCAGCTGCGCCGCCTGGGCCTGGGCCACGACCAGCGCCGCTCGGTCGAGACGATCGACCCGGCGTACTACAAGTGGACCCAGTGGATCTTCCTGCAGATCTTCAACTCCTGGTACGACCCGGAGGCGGATGCCGCCCGCCCGATCGACACCCTGGTCGCCCAGTTCGAGGCCGGCACCCGCCCGGTCCCCGACGGCCGGGCCTGGAGCGAGCTGAGCCCCATCGAGCGGGCCAACATCCTGGGCGAGTACCGCCTGGCGTACGCCTCGGATGCACCGGTCAACTGGTGCCCCGGCCTGGGCACGGTGCTGGCCAACGAGGAGGTCACCGCCGACGGCCGGTCCGAGCGCGGCAACTACCCGGTCTTCAAGGCCAAGCTGCGCCAGTGGAACATGCGCATCACCGCCTACGCCGACCGGCTGCTGAACGACCTGGACGCGCTGGACTGGCCGGACGCCATCAAGCTGCAGCAGCGCAACTGGATCGGCCGCTCCGAGGGCGCCCGGGTCGACTTCCCGGTGGGCGACGACAAGATCACCGTCTTCACCACCCGCCAGGACACCCTGTTCGGCGCGACGTACATGGTGCTGGCGCCCGAGCACCCGCTGGTCGCCGGGTCCGACAACGGCAGCGGCACGGGCTCCATCGTCCCGGACGCCTGGCCCGAGGGCACCCACGACGTGTGGACCGGCGGCCACGCCACCCCCGGTGACGCCGTCGCCGCCTACCGCAAGCAGGCCGCCTCCAAGTCGGACGTCGAGCGGCAGGCCGAGGCCAAGGACAAGACCGGCGTCTTCACGGGCGCCTTCGCGGCCAACCCGGTCAGTGGCGAACAGGTCCCGGTCTTCATCGCCGACTACGTCCTGATGGGCTACGGCACCGGCGCGATCATGGCCGTCCCCGCCCACGACAGCCGCGACTTCGCCTTCGCCCGCGCCTTCGAGCTGCCGATGCGCTGTGTCGTCGAGCCGTCGGACGGCCGCAGCACCGACCCCTCGACCTGGGACGACGCCTTCGCCTCGTACGACGCCAAGATCGTGAACTCGTCCGGTGCGGCGGTCTCGCTGGACGGCCTGGGCGTCACGGAAGCCAAGGCGAAGATCACCGCGTGGCTGGCCGACCAGGGCATCGGCGAGGGAACCGTCAACTTCCGGCTGCGCGACTGGCTGTTCAGCCGGCAGCGCTACTGGGGCGAGCCGTTCCCGATCGTCTACGACGAGGACGGTGTGGCGCGCGCACTGCCCGAGTCGATGCTGCCGCTGGAGCTGCCCGAGGTCGAGGACTACTCCCCGCGGACCTTCGACCCGGACGACGCCGACACCCAGCCGGAGACCCCGCTGTCCCGCAACGAGGACTGGGTCCATGTCGACCTGGACCTGGGCGACGGCATCAAGCGCTACCGCCGCGAGACCAACACCATGCCCAACTGGGCGGGTTCGTGCTGGTACGAGCTGCGCTACCTGGACCCCCACAACGGCGAGGCGCTGGTCGACCCGGCGGTCGAGCAGTACTGGATGGGCCCGCGCGAGGGGCAGCCGGCCGGCGGCGTCGACCTGTACGTGGGCGGCGCGGAGCACGCCGTACTGCACCTGCTGTACGCCCGCTTCTGGTCCAAGGTGCTGCACGACCTGGGACATGTCTCGTCCTCCGAGCCGTTCCACAAGCTGTACAACCAGGGCATGATCCAGGCCTTCGTCTACCGGGACAGCCGCGGTATCGCCGTCCCGGCCGCCGAGGTCGAGGAGCGCGACGGCGCCTACTACTACCAGGGCGAGAAGGTCAGCCGCGTCCTGGGCAAGATGGGCAAGTCCCTGAAGAACGCCGTCACTCCCGACGAGATCTGTGCCGAGTACGGCGCGGACACCCTGCGCCTGTACGAGATGGCGATGGGCCCGCTGGACGTGTCGCGCCCGTGGGACACCCGGGCCGTCGTCGGCCAGTACCGCCTGCTGCAGCGCCTGTGGCGCAACGTCGTCGACGAGGCGACCGGCGAGGTCACCGTCGTCGACACCGAGCCGGACGAGGCCGCCCTGCGTGCCCTGCACAAGGCGATCGACGGCGTCACCCAGGACATGGCGAACCTGCGCTTCAACACCGCCATCGCCAAGGTGACCGAGCTGAACAACCACCTGACCAAGGCGGGTACCCCCGTCCCGCGCACGGTCGCGGAGCGGCTGGTGCTGCTGGTCGCCCCGCTGGCGCCGCACATCGCCGAGGAGCTGTGGCGCAAGCTGGGCCACACCGACTCCGTCGTGCATGCGGACTTCCCGGTGGCCGACCCGGCGTACGTCGTGGACGAGACCGTGACCTGCGTCGTGCAGATCAAGGGCAAGGTCAAGGCGCGCCTGGAGGTCGCTCCGTCGATCTCCGACGCGGACCTGGAGGCGGCGGCCCTGGCCGAGCCGGCCGTGGTCGCGGCGCTGGACGGCGCGGGCATCCGGAAGGTCATCGTCCGGGCGCCGAAGCTGGTGAACATCGTTCCGGCGTAGACCGTCGGCGGGCGCCCGGGGCCGGTCCCCGGGCGCCCGGCAGCGGGATTCCGGGGACACCGCCGGTGTCTCACCGGGCCGGTCGTGAGGCTGCCTCGGCCCGCACTGCCGGTGCTCCGTGAGCGCCTTGGGGGTTTCCCCTACGGGCAGGTTGGGGGTTCTTCCGGAACCCGCAGCCTGCCCGAGGCGTTTACCGTGGAGGTACAGGGCGCGGGCCGGGAACCGGCGCCGCCGACACGTCTGGGGAGAGCCCATGGAAGCCGCCGTCGCCATCGTGGGACTGCTCTTCGTGCTGTTTGTTCTGGCCGGGGTCTTCGTGACGGTCAAGGCGGTCAAGGCGGCCAAACGCGGAGTGGACCGCACGGTCGCCCAGGCCCGCAGGACCGTCGAGGACACCACCCTCCGGGCCCGGCAGTTCTCCCAGCCCGGCGTGGTCGGCGAACTGGCGCAGCTCAGGCTCTCCCTGCGCACCTCCATGCGCGCCACCCAGGAGGTGCTCCACGCGGGGTCGCCGGACGATGCCTCCCTCAGCGAGGCGATCGGCCTCTTCGAGCGCCTGAGCGCCCATGGCCATGAACTGGACGACGAGCTCAAGCGGCTCGAACGCGAACCCGACCGGGCCACCATCGCCGCCCGGCTCCCGGATCTCCGGGAGCGCCTGGAGCGGATCACGCACTCCGCGGAGTCGCTGCGCTGGGCCGCGCGCGACCGCGCACGCAAGTTCGCGGAGGACGATCTGGCCTCGCTGAGCGACCAGATCGATGTGGAGTCGGGAGCGCTGCGGCACTGGACCCGGGTCGAGGACGCCGTGGATCCGCTGCGGGATCCCGTACCGGGCCGTCCGGAGAGCGCAGCACCGGGAGAGACGAAGCGCCCCACGGGAGGGCAGCCGACGGAGGGGCAGACACGGGCCGGTACCGCCGGCGGTCCTCCGGACGCCGCTGCCCGGCCGGGCAGCGCCTCCGCCGCCCGCTCCTGGAGCCCGACGCCCGAGGACCCGCCGGCGATCACCGCCCGGGACCCGCGTGCCCAGCCGTCCTACCCGTGGCAGAAGGCACCGCGGACGGAGGACACGACCACGTGAGGCCGTAGCAGCAGGAGGGGCGAGGGGTGGGGTGGGGGCGGGGCGGGGCCCCGGGAGAAGACGGCGGTGAAGGACCGGGCTCCTGCTCCTGGGGGCATGGCGGACGCGGGGACGCCAGCGGCGTAGACGTGATCGCCCCGGACCGGCGGACCGAGGGCGTCGGCGGTGCCTTTCGGCAGGCTCTTGGCAGAGCCTTGGGTAAAGCTGGAAGATCTTGGGGAGGGCCCGCACTGTGCGGCGTCCGGATCCCCGGATAACCTCCCTGTCATGTCCCGCCATGTCGCGATCGTCACTGATTCCACGGCCTACTTGCCGCGGGCGGCCATCGAGCGTCACCACATCACGGCCGTGCCACTGACCGTCGTCCTGGGGGACCAGGCCCTGGAAGAGGGCACCGAAATCTCCGCGAGATCCCTTGCCCAGGCGCTGCAGAAGCGCCGACCGGTGACGACCTCCCGGCCCAGCCCGGCGACGTTCGCGGAGACCTACCGCAAGGTCGCGGCGGCCGGCGCGAGCGGCATCGTCTCGCTCCACCTCTCCTCGGAATTCTCCGGCACCTACGACGCGGCGGTGCTGGCGGCCAAGGAAGCTCCGGTGCCCGTACGCGTCGTGGACACCGGGATGGTCGCGATGGCTCTCGGCTTCTGCGCCCTCGCGGCCGCGGAGACGGCGGAGGCCGGTGGGGACGTGGACGAAGCGGTCGCCGCCGCGGAGAAGCGCGCAGCGGGCACCTCCGCCTACTTCTACGTCGACACCCTCGACTATCTGCGCCGCGGTGGCCGGATCGGCGCGGCCCAGGCGCTGTTCGGCTCCGCGCTCGCCGTCAAACCGCTCCTGCAGCTGGCGGACGGGCGGATCGAGCTGCTGGAGAAGGTCCGTACGGCGTCCAAGGCCATCGCGCGGCTCGAGGAGATCGCCGCGGAGCGGGCTGGCGAGGGCCAGGTCGATATCGCGGTCCACCATCTCGCCGCGGCGGAGCGCGCGGACGCCCTGGCCCAGCGGTTGCGGGAGCGGGTTCCCGGTCTCAACGAGCTGCATGTGAGCGAGGTGGGCGCGGTGATCGGCGCGCATACGGGTCCCGGGCTGTTGGGGGTTGTGGTTTCGCCGCGGTGAGAGGGGCGGTGGGGTGCCCTGTGGGTGACGGAGTTGTCCACAACTGGGGCTCTGTCCACCGGATTTGAGGCTGCTCGGCGAGATCCGCTCGGGGTGCTTAGCGTCGGTCGGTATGAACTTGTCTCGCTCTGCGCCAGAGGTTTTTCCGGCCTCGCCGTCTGTCTCGTCTCCTGCGTCTGCATCGGTTCTCTCCGCCCCGCCGGATGGGGCCGCTGTTCCATCCGGCGGGGCGGAGCGGCGGGAGTGGGAGCGCGAGAGGGTGCGGGCCCGGGCCGCGGCGATTTTCGGCGACGCGGGGGCCGCTGCCGAGGCCGGTCCGCCGCCTCCTGGGCATGATCCGCCCGGCTCAGGCCGTGGGGAGCGGGTGTGGTGTGCGGTGCGCGAACGGCTCCCGCTATGGGTGCAGTTACGGTGCGGCACCGACCCGAAGGCGCTCGCCGCCCTGGTCCTGGTGCTCGTGGTGGCTGTGGGGTTCGCCGTGCAGCACTTCTGGGCGGGCCGTCCCGAGCCGGTACGGGCTCCGGCCGCCGAACGTGCCCGAGGGGCACCTGGCCCCGACTCGCGAGCACCGTCGTTGCCGTCAGCGTCATCGTCCGGCACCGCGGTGGCGAACGGCCCGCCGGGCACTGCGGGGCGACAGCTGGTCGTCGATGTCACGGGCAAGGTCCGGCACCCCGGCATTCAGCGGATGCCGCGGGGGTCGCGGGTGGTCGATGCCCTGCGGGCCGCGGGTGGCGTGCTGCGGGGGACGAACATCCATGGGCTCAACCGGGCGCGGCTGCTGACCGACGGCGAACAGATCGTGGTCGGTGCGGCGGGTGGCGGGGCTGGGTCCGGGGGCGGCGCCGGCCCCGCTGGCGTGGGGGCCGGCGGGCCGGGGAGTGGGCTGCCGAGGGCCGGGGGTGGTCCGGGTGGCCCGGTCAGTCTCAGTGCGGCGACCGAGCAGCAGCTCGACTCTCTCCCCGGAGTGGGCCCTGTGCTGGCCCGGCACATCGTCGAATTCCGCACCCAGCACGGCGGATTCACCTCGGTGGACCAGCTCCGCCAGGTGACCGGGATCGGTGACCGCCGTTTCGCCGATCTGCGCCCCCTGGTGGTGCCATGACCAGCCCTCGCGCCACCGTGCACGCCACGGCGGCGTCGCCACACGGTGCCTCGGACCCGCATCAGGAGGGCCCGGCCGATCTGCGTCTCGTCGCGCCCGCGCTGGCGGCCTGGGGCGCCGCGGCGATCGGTCTGGGCGCCCCCGGTGGGGGAGTGGCGGTGGCCTGTGGCGCGGCCGTGGTGCTCGCGGCCGTTGCGCTATGGGTGGCTGTAGTGCGGCGCAGGGCCGAGGGTGAATCAGGGGCGGAGGAGCAGCCCGGCGTCGTTCCCCGGGCCGAGACCGGGCGGCGAGGAGCGGAGTCGCCCCGCCGCCGCTCTCCCCGCCTCCGGCCGGCCGGCGCGTTGGTGGCCCTGGCCGCGGTGTTGCTGTGTGCCGCGGCGGGGGCTGCGTCCGCGGCGCTGCATGCCTCGGATCTGCGGCGTGGGCCGCTTCCGGCCCTGGCCGAGCAGTATGCGCGGGTCACGGTGGAACTGGAGCTGACCGGCGACCCACGGCTGACCCGCCCCAAGGTGCGGGGCTCCCAACGGACGCCCTCGGTCCTGGTGTTCACGGCTGATGCCCTCCGTGTCACGGCGCCGGATGGCGAGGTCACCGCTGTCCGCACACCGGCCCTGGTGGTCGTACAGCAGCCCGGAGGAGGGCGCGGCGCGGGTGGCGGGCACGACCGGGCCGAGGGGCGTGGCGGCCCGCAGAACGCGGGCGCCGCCTCGCGGACCTCGGCTGCCCTCCCGCAGAATCCGGGCACTGCGTGGCAGGGCTCGCCCGCTGCCGTCCCTCAGAACCCGGGCGCCGCACGTCCGCCCTCAGTAACCGCGGGCTCGCCCGCTGCCCCACCGGGGCCGCCCGGCGTCCCGCCGCCTCGGGCCGCCGCCCCACCTGTTCCGGGCGCTGCGCCGGAGGCTTCGGTGTCTGCCGCGCAAGGTTTGCCCGCTGCCCTGCAGGCCGCGGTGATCGGCCCGCACGGCTCGCCCGTCGCCCCGCAGACCGCTGCAACCGCCCCGCAGACCGCCGCCACCGGCCCGCAGAGCTCAGTCACCGGCCCGCCGCAGCCGGGAGCGGAAGGCCGCGCGGACGCCCGTGGGGGCATCGCGTCGGCGTGGCGGGGGCTACTGCCGTCCACCCGGATCCGGGTGGTGGCGCGTGCTGCGCCGCCGCTGGCCTCTGGCGATCAGGTGGCCGCCGTGCTGCGGGTCACCGCCGACGCGCCGCCGGTCAAGGTGGGTGCGCCGGACGCGGCGCAGCGCTTGGCGGGGAGCCTGCGTGCCGGGCTGCGTGAGGCCACCGACGGGTTGCGTCCCGACGCCCGAGCGCTGTTGCCGGGCCTCGTGGTGGGGGACACCTCGCGTGTGCCGCCGGATCTGGATGACGCCTTCCGTGCCACCGATCTGACGCATCTGCTCGCCGTGTCCGGCAGCAATCTGACGATTGTGCTCGCGCTGCTGATCGGCCCGCCGCATCTGGCGACACGCGCCGAGCGCCGTGGGCTGGCGCCGCGCCTGGGGCTGTCGCTGCGCGGCACGGCGGTCATCGGCGGCGCGCTCGCCCTCGCCTTCGTCGTGGTGTGCCGCCCGGACCCGAGCGTGCTGCGGGCCGCCGCCTGTGGCCTGATCACGTTGCTCGCGATCGGCACCGGCCGCCGCCGTTCGCTGCTCCCCGCGCTCGCTGCCGCGGTGCTGCTGCTGGTGCTCTACGACCCCTGGCTCGCCCACAGCTACGGCTTTCTGCTCTCTGTCCTGGCGACCGGCGCGCTGCTGCTGCTCGCGCCGCGTTGGAGCGCCGCACTTCAACGGCGCCGGGTGCCGCCCCGCCTCGCCGAGGTGATCGCCGCCGCGGCCGCCGCCCAGGCGGTCTGCGCCCCCGTCGTCGCCGTGCTGGCGGCCCGGGTGGGCCTGGTCGCCGTGCCCTGCAATCTGCTGGCCGAGCTGGCCGTGGCCCCCGCGACGGTCCTGGGCTTCGCGGCCCTCGCCGCCGCTCCGGTCGTGCCGCCGGTCGCCCAGGCGCTGGCGTGGTGCGCGGGCTGGCCCGCCGAGTGGATCGCCGGTGTCGCCCGTACGGGAGCGGCGCTGCCGGGGGCGGAGTTCGCCTGGCCGGGCGGCTGGGCCGGTGGGCTGGCGCTGGCGGCCGCCATGGTGCTCCTGGTGCCGCTCGGCCGCAGGGTGCTGCGCCGTCCCTGGTTGTGTGGGCTCTGCGCGTTGGCGGTGATCCTGGCGGTGTGGCGGCCCGCGCCGTTCACCCGTGTCCTCACCGGCTGGCCGCCGCCGGGCTGGCGTGCCGTGGTCTGCGACGTGGGGCAGGGCGACGGCCTGGTGCTGGCGGCCGGGGACGGCACGGCGCTGGTGGTGGACACCGGGCCCGAACCCCACGCCATCGACCGCTGCCTGACCGACCTGGGTGTCCGGCGCATCCCCCTCCTCGTCCTGACGCACTTCCACGCCGACCATGTGGACGGGCTCCCCGGGGCGCTCCGCGGGCGCTCGGTCGGTGCGATCGAGACCACGACCCTGCAAGAACCTCCGGGGCAGGCCCAGTTCGTGCGCAGTACGGCTGCCGCGGCCCGGGTGCCGGTCGTCCGTGCCACACCGGGGGAGCGCCGCCACCTGGGTCCGCTGACCTGGGAGGTCCTCTGGCCACCCACCCCGCCCGCTCTTCCCGGCCCCGACGGTCCCGCCGGATCCGACGCCCTCGACGGCCCCAACGACGCCAGCGTCACCCTGCTTGTCCGTACGGGCGGGCTGACCATTCTGCTGCTCGGAGACCTGGAACCGCCCGCACAGCGAGGGCTGTTCGTGGCGCACCCCGAACTTGGCGGCGTCGATGTCCTGAAGGTGGCACACCACGGCTCCGCCTATCAGGACCCGCCGTTGATACACCGGCTGGCGCCGCGTCTGGCGCTGATCTCCTGCGGCGCCGACAACCCGTACGGCCATCCGGCGCCCCGCACCATCTCGGCGCTCCGCGCCCAGGGTGCCCGGGTGTTGCGTACGGACACCGACGGAGCCATCGCGATCCTCGGCACCACGGCCGGACTGACCGCGACGGTCACCGGCCACCGGGTCAAAGTCCGGCTGGTCAACGGTCCGAGAACCCAGGCCCGTACGCGCGTCGGCGCGCGTCGAGCCGACGTGCGTACGGCAGGCAGCCGTCGCTCCAGGAGCCGTCCCCGTCCCGTCAACTCCCGCCAACCGCGAGGCCAACAGATACGCCAACCGAGACGCCGACAGATACGCCAACTGAGACGCCGACAGATACGTCAACGCAGGTGCCATCGGCGACGTCAGCAGATGCCATGAGCGGAGTCATCAGCAACGTCATCAACGACGTCATCTGCGACGGTGCCTGAGCCGCCCCCGCTGCCCGCCCGGCGGAGGCCGGAGCTGCCGGAGCGGCCGCAGCGGCCGGACAAGGGAGGAAAGGCGCGGAACCAGGACCTGTAAACTCCAGATTATGAGGATGAGTGAGGGCGTCGAGTGGGGCCTGCACTGCTGTGTGACGCTGGCCTGGCTCGACGGAGACGGACCCGTGTCCACCGCTCGGCTGGCGGCTTCCTTCGAGTTGCCGGCGGCCTACCTGAACAAGCGGCTGCAGGCGCTGGTCCGGGCCGGGATTCTGAGCTCCACGCCCGGTGCGCGAGGTGGTTTCCAGTTGGCACGGCCGCCGGAGCGGATCACTCTGATGGATGTCGTTGCGGCGATCGAGGGCACCGACGATGTATTCCGGTGTACCGAAATCCGTCGGAACGGGGCCGGCGCAGTGGCGTCCGGCAGGGAGTTCGGCCGGCCCTGTGGCATCTCCACGGCGATGCGCAAGGCCGAGCTGGCCTGGCGGCGTGAGCTGGCCGCACAGACCCTTGCCGAGGTGATGGCCGGTACGCCTGCCTCGGCGGCGGAACGGACCCGCCGCTGGTTCGCTGCGGAGAGGACGCACACCTGATGGACACCGCTGCCGCTGACGCCTACCTGGACCGGATCGGCGTCGGCCGCCCCGCCGCCCCCGATACCGACGCGCTGCGTGCACTGCACCTCAGTCATCTGCGCACCGTCCCCTTCGAGAACCTCTCCATCCACCTCGGCGAGGAGATCGTGCTCGCGGAGCAGCCGGTGCTCGACAAGATCGTCGGTGCCCGGCGCGGCGGCTTCTGTTACGAGCTCAACGGTGCGTTCGCCATGCTGCTGGGCGCGCTCGGTTATGAGGTCGAGCTGTTGTCCGCCCGCGTGTTCGGCGGCGACGGAAAGCTCGGGATTCCGTACGACCACCTTGCGCTGCGCGTACAGACACCCGGCGGGCCGTGGCTTGCGGACGTCGGCTTCGGCAGGCACAGCCACTTGCCGCTGCGCTGGGACAGCCGTGCCGAGCAGACCGATCCCGGCGGGGTGTTCCGGATCGAGGAGACGGAGACGGGCGATCTCGATGTCCTGAGGGACGGTTCCCCGCAGTACCGCCTTGAGCAACGTCCGCGTGCATACGCGGACTTCAGGGTCGGCTGCTGGTGGAACCAGACCTCGCCCGCGTCGCACTTCACCCAGTCCCTGGTGTGCTCACGGCTGACGGAGACCGGCCGGATCACGCTCACCGGCCGTACGCTGGTGACCACCGGGGTGGACGGCGCACGCGAGGAGCGCCAGGTAGGTGCGGAGGAGGTCCTCGCCGCCTACCGGGAGTACTTCGGGATCGTTCTGGACCGGGAGCCCGTGGTGGGCGAGGTGCCGCCCCGCGGGGCGGGCGCCCAGGAGCGTCCGTAGCCTCGTCATCCGCTCGGAGGGCGGGACGCGCGGCCGGCCTGTCGTTACTCGGCCTCGCGCCAGCCCTCGTACTCCGCCGCGAGCTCGTGCAGCCGCGCGGGGTCGTGAGCGGCGTCCGGGTCCTCGACGACCACCAGCCACTGCGCGTCCTCGGCGTCGTCCTCACCGGCCAGGGCGTCCCGTACGAGCTGGGGCTCCTCGGTGACACCGAAACGTTCGGTCAGAGCGTCGGCCACCTCCTCCGCCGCGTCGCGGTCGGGCAGCACCAGTACGTGGCGCTCATGTCGTACCTCGGGGTGGTGTGGGGCAGCATCATTCACCGGGCCATTGTCCGACAGCGGGAGGACGGTCCTGCCCGGCAGGGGCGGGAGAGCGTCCGGGCCGGGTTGTCAGTGGCACGTGGGATGCTGGACCGCGATGGCCAGGAAGACAGCTCACGATGACCCGCTTGCCCCCGTCACGATCGCGGTGGGCCAGGAAGACCTGCTGCTGGACCGCGCGGTGCAGCAGGTGGTGGCGGCTGCCCGGGCAGCCGATGCGGACACCGATGTGCGCGACCTCACCCCCGATCAGCTGCAGCCCGGCACCCTCGCCGAGCTGACCAGCCCCTCGCTCTTCGCCGAGCGCAAGGTCGTCGTGGTGCGGGCCGCCCAGGATCTTTCCGCGGACACCATCAAGGACGTCAAGGCCTATCTCGGCTCGCCCGCCGAGGAGATCACGCTGGTGCTGCTGCATGCCGGCGGCGCCAAGGGGAAGGGCCTGCTGGACGCCGCCCGTAAGGCCGGTGGGCGGGAAGTGGCCTGCCCCAAGATGACCAAGCCCGCCGACCGGCTGGCCTTCGTACGGGGCGAATTCCGTGCGACGGGGCGTTCGGCGACGCCCGAGGCCTGCCAGTCGCTGGTCGACGCGATCGGCAGCGATCTGCGTGAGCTGGCATCGGCCTGTGCGCAGCTGACCGCCGATGTCGAGGGCACGATCGACGAGGCCGTCGTTGCGCGCTACTACACGGGCCGGGCCGAGGCATCGAGCTTCACCGTTGCGGACCGTGCCGTCGAGGGCCGGGCCGCCGAGGCGCTGGAGGCACTGCGCTGGGCGATCGCCACCGGCGTCGCCCCCGTCATGATCACCAGCGCGCTGGCCCAGGGCGTCCGCGCCATCGGCAAGCTGGCCTCCGCCCCGCGCGGCGCCCGCCCCGGCGACCTCGCCCGCGACCTCGGCATGCCGCCCTGGAAGATCGACCGGGTACGGCAGCAGATGCGCGGCTGGTCGGCGGACGGTGTGGCTACGGCGCTGCGCGCGGTGGCGGCGGCCGATGCGGGAGTGAAGGGCGGCGGTGACGATCCCGAGTACGCCCTGGAGAAGGCCGTCGTGGCGATCGCCCGGGCGGCCCGGTCGCGGTGAAGCGGCAGCCGGGTGCCCGGCGCGGTGACGCGGCGGCAGCCGTGTGCTCGTTGGCGGTGACGCGGCGGCGGCCGTGTGCTCGGTCACGCTGAGGTAGCAGCTGCGCGTCCGGTACCTGGGAGCGACCTGCCGACGCGCGATCCGCGGGCACCGCGCTCCCCCTCATCGGGCACCCGAACTCCCGGGATAGCAGCTACGCGTCGGGTACCACCGAGACCGCGAGCCTCTCACCGGGAGGCATCGCGAGCGCCTTACCGAGACTGCGAGCGCTTCACTGGGACCGCGGGTGCCTCACCGAGACTGCGAGCGCCTCACGGGGACCGCGGGTGCCTCACCGAGACTGCGAGTGCTTCACCGGGACCGCGGGTGCCTCACCGGGACCGCGGGTGCCTCACCGGGACCGCGAGTGCCTCACCGGGACCGCGAATTCTGCAGCCGCTTGAGCGTGTCCGTGGCGCTGTTCTTCAGCATCGTGGCGACCTCGTCGGCGGTCGGCTGCTTGGTGGAGCTGCGGCTCGACGCATAGCTTGACCATGTCGACTGGTACGTCATCCAGCCGTCCCGGACGCCGAGGATCACATACGAACCGGAGCTCGTGCTGCCGTCGTCCTTCCGGGTCACGAGAAAAGCTTCGTCACCGATGCCCGGCACGGCCTCGACCCGATAGCCGACGGAGGCGTCCTGCTTCTCGTACGAGCGGTAGGTGTCGGCGAATTCGGGCCCGGGGTCGGTCTTCTTGTGCAGCGTGGCGGTGTTGTAGAGCCAGGTCGAGGAGTAGTCGGAGCTGCTTGCGTTCTCCTTCTCCAGCGAGACGTTGCACCACATGGTGTCCAGCGAGGTCTGCTGGGCGCCGCTGTGCTGCGGGTTGGCGCTCTTCGAGGCCGTGCCGGTGTTCGCCTTGGTCTTGAAGTCGGCGTTCTCGAACGGGGTCATCGAGGTGTCTGCACACAGATCACTGGTGTAGCCGTAGCCCGCGAGGTCGGGGCTGGGCTCGGAGGAGAAGCCGCCGGTGGCGAACAGTACGGAGCCCCAGATCGCGGACGCGGCGACGGTCCCGCCGATCGCCCAGAGCCAGCCGGACGTGCCGCTGCCCGCGCCGTCAGGCGCGCCGGGCGCGGCGGGTGCGCCGGATGCCGGATAGCCGTATCCGCCGGCCGGCCCTTGCGGCGGGGCCTGCTGTGCGTAGGGGTTCTGCTGCGCGGGCACCGGATTCTGCGGCGCGGGAACCTGGCCGTAGGGATGGGGCTGCGGCTGGCCGTACGGATTGTTCTGATCCCCCGATATGGACATGGCCGAAGCGTAGCGGACCTGGCCGAAAGTGGACCCGGTGTGGTGCCCCGCACTCCTTCTACGGCGAGCAGTCCGAGCCCCCTTGTTACGGGATTTCCTTGCGGGCTTTGCCGTGAAATGTGCTGTGGGATTTGTTGTGGATGCGCTTGTTGCTGTGGTGACAGGCGCCGCCGACGGAATCCGCCGACAGAACCCGCGGACGGAACCCGCCGATAAACGCCAGGTCGACGAAAGGCAGGCCGATAAGCACCCCGACAAGCACCCCGGCAAACAACCGACGAAGCCCGGCAGCGGCCTGCCCCCCCACCACGACAAAAGGCCCCGCCTCACCCCTGGGGAAGGGGTGAGGCGGGGCCTCTGTATCAAGCTTTGCGGCTTCGTCGGCGGTGGTGACCGCCGGGTGAGCCGGGGTGCGCCGCACCCGCGTGGCGAACGCAGGCCGTGTGCGGCGCGGTGGTGCACCGGTCAGGGAGCGGAGAGAGGGGCCGCTGGGTCCCTGTCGGCAGGGTTACTGCTCTGGTACTGCGGTGGTGGGACGAAGATCAGGCCTGGACAGGCCGAGGACCTTCTTCCGTCGGAAGGTCAGCCCTTGAGGGACGCGACCTTCTTCGCCAGCGCCGACTTCTTGTTGGCGGCGGCGTTCTTGTGGATGACACCCTTGCTGACGGCCTTGTCGAGCGTCTTGGCAGCGGCGGCCTGGGCGGTGGTGGCCTTCTGCAGGTCACCGGCCTCCACGGCCTCGCGGGTGCGACGGATCGCGGTCTTCAGAGTGGACTTGACAGCCTTGTTGCGCTGACGAGCCTTCTCGTTGGTCTTGATCCGCTTCATCTGGGACTTGATGTTCGCCACGAAAGAGCCTTTTCAGGTTCGTTGGAGTTTCGAGTGGCGCCTCGTACGAGAGAGGGCACGAAGCGCAGTGGACCAGGCTACCAGCACGGTCTACGGCCTCCCAAACCGGACCGGACCCACCGCCCGGCCACTGCCGGACCCACCGCCCGGCCACCGCCGGAGCAGCCGGCCACCGCCCGCCCCCGAGCTGCCGAAGCCGCCCGCCCCCATACCGCCCGGCCCGCCCGTACCCGGCCCCGGAGCCCGCCCGTTCCTGTCCCCTGAGCCGCCCTCCCCCAGGCCCCCCGGCCCGCCCGCACCCGCCCCCGGAGCCCGCCCGTTCCCTGCCCCCGGAACCGCCAGGCCCCCGCCCCGCCCCGCCCGATTCCGCCTCTGCCCCGCCCAAACCGGACCGAGTCCCTCGCTCATGGGACGATGGGGGAGACGTCACATACCCGAGTCCCGCCTACCCGCGTTCACTGAATGGACCCTGCGTGCCCGCGACCCCTACGAACGTGCCGGAGCCGAGCCGTACCGATCCGGCCCTCCTCCGTAACTTCTGCATCATCGCGCACATCGACCACGGCAAGTCGACGCTCGCCGACCGGATGCTCCAGCTCACCGGTGTCGTCGACCAGCGGCAGATGCGCGCGCAGTACCTCGACCGCATGGACATCGAGCGCGAGCGCGGCATCACGATCAAGTCCCAGGCGGTCCGGCTGCCCTGGGATCCCTCCGAGGGTGAAGAGGGAAGTGGCACGACCCACGTCCTCAACATGATCGACACCCCGGGCCACGTCGACTTCACCTACGAGGTCTCGCGCTCGCTCGCCGCGTGCGAGGGCTGCATCCTCCTCGTCGACGCCGCTCAGGGGATCGAGGCCCAGACCCTCGCCAACCTCTACCTGGCGATGGAGCACGACCTCACGATCATCCCCGTCCTCAACAAGATCGATCTGCCGGCCGCGCAGCCCGAGAAGTTCGCCGCCGAGCTGGCCAATCTGGTCGGCTGCGAGCCCGAGGATGTGCTGAGGGTCTCCGCCAAGACCGGCGTCGGCGTTCCCGAGCTGCTGGACAAGGTCGTCCGCGAGGTGCCGGCCCCGGTCGGCGTCAAGGACGCCCCCGCCCGCGCGATGATCTTCGACTCGGTCTACGACGCCTACCGCGGTGTCGTGACCTACGTGAAGGTCGTCGACGGCACGCTCCGCAAGCGCGAGCGCATCAGGATGATGTCGACCGGCGCGACGCACGAGCTGCTGGAAATCGGTACGAACTCCCCGGAGATGAAGGCTGCCGACGGTCTGTCCGTCGGTGAGGTCGGCTATCTGATCACCGGTGTGAAGGACGTCCGGCAGTCCAAGGTGGGTGACACGATCACCCAGCTCAACAAGGGTGCCGAGGAGCCGCTGGGCGGCTACAAGGACCCCAAGCCGATGGTGTTCTCCGGCCTGTACCCCCTGGACGGCTCGGACTACCCGGAGCTGCGCGACGCACTGGACAAGCTGCAGCTCAACGACGCCGCGCTGGTCTACGAACCGGAGACCTCCGCGGCCCTGGGCTTCGGCTTCCGCGTCGGCTTCCTGGGCCTGCTGCACCTGGAGGTCATCCGCGAGCGTCTGGAGCGCGAGTTCGGCCTCGAACTCATCGCCACCGCGCCGAACGTGGTCTACCGCGTCGACATGGAGGACGGGGTCGAGCACGAGGTCACCAACCCGAGCGAGTTCCCGACGGGCAAGATCGACCAGGTGCACGAGCCGGTCGTCCGGGCCACGATCCTGGCGCCCAGCGAGTTCATCGGCGCGATCATGGAGCTGTGCCAGAACCGCCGCGGCAACCTCCTCGGCATGGACTACCTCTCCGAGGACCGTGTGGAGATCCGCTACACGCTGCCGCTCGCCGAGGTCGTCTTCGACTTCTTCGACCAGCTCAAGTCCAAGACCCGTGGCTATGCCTCGCTGGACTACGAGCCCACCGGCGAGCAGACCGCCGACCTGGTCAAGGTCGACATCCTGCTGCACGGCGACAAGGTCGACGCCTTCTCCGCGATCTGCCACAAGGACAAGGCGTACGCGTACGGCGTGCGGCTGGTCGCCAAGCTGCGGGAGCTGATCCCGCGGCAGAGCTTCGAGGTGCCGATCCAGGCCGCCATCGGCAGCCGGGTCATCGCCCGTGAGACGGTCCGCGCCATCCGCAAGGACGTCCTCGCCAAGTGCTACGGCGGTGACATCTCCCGTAAGCGGAAGCTGCTGGAGAAGCAGAAGGAAGGCAAGAAGCGGATGAAGATGGTCGGCAGCGTGGAGGTCCCGCAGGAGGCCTTCATCGCGGTGCTGTCCTCGGACTCCGACGGTGACGCGAAGGCGAAGAAGTAGCGCGTAGCCGGTGACGGTGGCGGCAGGGCGCCGGTCCCCAGGGAGGGGCCGGCGCCCTGCCGGCTTTCCGGCTGCGCCCCGGGATGAACGCGCAGCACGGCGCCCGGGGTGGCGTGATGGGTCCGCCGGGTGTGATCTGGTGTGGGTGACCGGCGCGGCTCGCTATCGGACATTGCGCGTGCTACGTACACCTATCGCACTGGTCACATCGTGAACCAGTAGGTCGCAGCCCCTTACGTGTCGGCGGATCGCGCTCTAGTCTGATCACTGCTCAAAGGTTACTCGCGAGTCACCAGCAACGAAGCGGGCCCCGGAGGACGCCGTGACGGACACCCACACGCTGATCGAAAACCGGCCGCCTTCGGTGGCACACCTCTTCCTGGAGCGGGTCGCGGCCACGCCCGATATCGAGGCCTATCGCTATCCGGTCCCCGCGGCCTCAGGGCAGGGCGCGGACGACTGGAAGGTGATCAGCTGGTCCCAGGCCGCGGAGCGGGTCTACGCCGTGGCCGCCGGGCTCATCGCGCTCGGCGTACGCCCCGAGGAGCGGGTGGCGCTGGCCGCCAACACCCGCGTCGAGTGGATCCTCGCCGACCTCGGGGTGCTCTGCTCCGGCGCCGCCACCACCACGGTCTACCCCAGCACCAACGCCGAGGAGACCGCCTACATCCTGTCCGACTCCGGCAGCCGGGTACTGATCGCGGAGGACGCCGGACAGCTCGCCAAGGCCCGCGCGCAGCGGGCGGAGCTGCCCGAGCTCGCGCATGTCGTGGTCATCGACGAGGCCGGCGCGGAGCCCGTCGAGGGTGACCCGGAGGGCTGGGTGCTCACCCTCGCCGAGCTGGAGAAGCGCGGCACCGCCTATCTGGAGGAACACCCGGAGTGCGTCAGGGAGCGGGTCGCCGACCTGCGCGCCGACCAGTTGGCGACACTCATCTACACCTCCGGTACCACCGGCCGTCCCAAGGGCGTCCGGCTGCCGCACGACTGCTGGTCGTACATGGCCCGCGCGATCCAGTCGACGGGCCTGGTCCATGAGGAGGATGTGCAGTACCTCTGGCTGCCGCTGGCGCATGTCTTCGGCAAGGTGCTCACCGCCGGCCAGATCGCGACCGGCCAGGTGATCGCCGTGGACGGCCGGGTCGACAAGATCATCGAGAATCTGCCGGTCGTCCGGCCCACCTACATGGCGGCCGTGCCGCGGATCTTCGAGAAGGTCTACAACGGTGTCGCGGCCAAGGCCCGGGCGGGCGGCGCCGCCAGGTACAAGATCTTCCAGTGGGCGGCCGAGGTGGCCCGCGAGTACGCCAAGGTCTCCCAGGACAACTTCCGCCGCACCGGCAGCACCTCGGTGCCGTTCGCGCTCGGCGCCAAGCACAAGATCGCCGACGCCCTGGTGTACACCAAGCTGCGGGAGGCGTTCGGCGGCCGGCTGCGCGCCGCGGTCTCCGGCTCGGCCGCGCTCTCGCCCGAGATCGGCTACTTCTTCTCCGGCGCCGGCATCCACATCCTGGAGGGCTACGGCCTGACGGAGTCCAGCGCCGCCAGCTTCGTCAACCCCGGTGAGGCCTACCGCACCGGAACGGTCGGCAAGCCGCTGCCCGGAACCGAGGTGCGGATCGCCGAGGACGGCGAGATCCTGCTGCGCGGCCCCGGCATCATGGAGGGCTACCACGGCCTGCCCGACAAGACCGCCGAGGTCCTGGAGGAGGACGGCTGGTTCCACACCGGCGACATCGGCGAGCTCTCCCCGGACGGCTATCTGCGGATCACCGACCGCAAGAAGGACCTGATCAAGACCTCGGGCGGCAAGTACATCGCACCGGCCGAGGTGGAGGGCCAGTTCAAGGCGGTCTGTCCGTTCGTCTCCAATGTGCTGGTGCACGGCGCCAACCGGAACTTCTGCACCGCGCTGATCGCCCTCGACGAGCCGACCATCATGACCTGGGCGAAGGAGCACGGCCTCGGCGGCAAGGACTACGCCGGGGTCGTCGCCACCGACCAGGTCCGGGAGCTGATCGACGGCTATGTCGAGCGGGTCAACGAGGGGCTGCAGCGCTGGCAGCAGATCCGCAAGTTCCGGCTGCTGCCGCGTGACCTGGACATCGAGCACGGCGAGGTGACCCCCAGCCTCAAGATCAAGCGGCCGGTGGTGGAGCGGACGTTCAAGGACCTGCTCGACGAGATGTACGCGGGGGCGCGCGAGGCGTAGCCGTACGGCGCGGCGGTACGGGCGAGCCCGGTCGGCTCACCCGTCACGCCGTGCCCGTACGGGTGAGATGCGGCCGCCGCGGGAACCACCGCGGCGGCCCGAGCCGTCCCTGCCGGTTCCTCGGGCCCGTCCTTCGTGCGTCGGCCAACTCCCGCGGCGCGTCAGCCGAATTGGTGGCCGCGACCACCCACTTCTGTGACTCAGTGCTTATGGCTGCGCTCGTTCTGTCACGCTGTCGTTGGCGCATCCGGCGCTGTAGCGGAGCTGCTCGGGAGTTGCTCAATGAGGACGACAACTTCGTCTCCACGGGACGACGACGTCACGGCGGCGCGCGCGACGATGACGGACGGGTTCCCCGGCGGACCCGCGGCCGGGCCTGCCGACGGACCCGCCGCCCGTTCCCGTCGGGCCAGCCTGCCCGGTGATCCGCAGGCCGCTGCCGCCGCCCGGCGCTTCGTCCGGGCCACCTTCGCCGACTGGACCGGCCGGCGGCTGGCCGGCGCGGAGGGCCTGACCGACCGGCTCGCGGACGAAGCGGTGCTGCTGGTCAGCGAGTTGGTCACGAACGCGGTCGTGCACGCGGGCACCACCGTCGAACTGCGCTGCCGGCTGGACCCGGCGGCCGGGCGGGACGGGGGCGCGGAGCCACACCGGGGGCGCAGTGGGGAGCCGTGCGAGGCACCGCACCCGGAAGCGGCCGCCACCCCGGGAGCCGGCGCCGACGGCGCATCCGGCCCCGGCATCGTCATCGAGGTCTCCGACCACCACCCCACCCAGCCGGTCCGCGCCCGTGCGGAGAGCGCCGCATCCGAGAACGGCGGGCACGGGCTGCAGCTGATCAGCGCGGTCGCCGAATCCTGGGGCGTCACCTACCGCCGGGCCATGAAGACCGTGTGGTTCCGGCTGCCCGTGGGGGCCGCGGACGCCGCCGGATGGCCCGAGCCGGAGTTCACCCTCGACCATCAGCTGCTGCAGCGCGAGCTGCGGGCCGCCGAGCTCCTGGCCCCGGCACCGCGCCGGGCCGCCCGGCCGGAACCCGGCACCGGCCGGGTCGACAACGGCGCCCTCTCCTTCCTCGCCGAGGCCTCCGATCTGCTCTCCGCCCAGCTCGACGCCGACCAAGTCGCCGCGCTCGCCGCCCAGTTGATCGTGCCCCGGCTCGCCGAATGGTGTGCGGTGTGGCTGTACGACGGCGACAGCGGCGCCCCCGGCCGGGGCATCGCCCAGGCCGGCGACGAGCAGCGGCTCGCCGGCGTCTGGCACACCAGCGAGAGCCGGATCGATGCGCTGCGTACCGCACTGGAGAAGCAGCCGCCGGAACTCCCCGGTGGCGCGTCCGGCAGCGCACCGGGAGCCGTTCCCTGGCCCTGGCCGTACGAACCGGGCGGCTACGGCCCCGGCGGCGCCGCGCTGGCCTGCCCCCTGGTCGCCGGCAGCCGGCGGCTCGGCACCCTGCTGCTCGGCCTGGGCGGACTGCCGCACTTCCCCGACGAGGCGGTCGGGCTGATCGAGGACCTGTGCCGCCGGGTCGCCCGCGCAGTCGCCACCGCCCGCGCCTACAGCCGCCAGGAGCGCATCAGCCAGGTCCTGCAGCGCCGGCTGCTGCCCCGGGGGCGGGCGCGGGTGCCCGGGGTGGAGTCGGCAGTGGTCTATGAGCCGCGCGAGGGTGCCTGGGCGGGCGGCGACTTCTGGGACCTCTTCGACGCCGGGGACGGCCGCTGGTGCTTCGCGCTCGGCGACGTCTGCGGCAGCGGCCCCGAGGCGGCCGCGGTGACCGGGCTGGCCCGGCCGGTGCTGCGGCTGCTGGCCCGCGACGGCTTCGGTGTCGCGGCGGTGCTCGACCGGCTCAACAAGACCATGGCACGGGAGGCCGCGGACTCGGTCGCGGCGGTCGCGGCGGCGGTTGCGGCGGCCGGCGCCGGGGCGGAGGCACCGGTCGAGATCCGCGAGGAGGGCGAACAGGCCCGCTTCCTGTCTTTGCTCTACGGCGAGATCGTCCCCTACCCCGACTCCGGCGGCGCCCGCTGCACCCTCGCCAGCGCCGGCCATCCGCTGCCGCTGGTGCTGGGCACGGACGGCGCGGTCCGGGTCGTCGCGGCGCCGCAGATGCTGCTGGGGGTGGTCGAGGACGCGGCGTACGTAAGTGAATCGTTTGACCTCTGCCCAGGGGAGACGCTGCTGTGTGTCACCGACGGGGTGACCGAGCGGCGCTCGGGGCGGCGGCTCTTCGACGACGAGGACGGACTGGCCACCGCGCTCGCCGCGGGCGCCGGCCTGGGTGCCACCGCCCTCGCGGACCACATCCGCAGCACCGTCCACGCCTTCGGCCCCACCCCGCCCGACGACGACCTGGCCCTGCTGGTCCTGCAGGCCTCGGGGCACGGGGTGTCCTGAGGCACAGCGGCGCCGGACGGGTACCGCCCCGCCATGACGGACAATGGTTCCCATGCCTTCCGCACTGCCTGATGGTGAGCCGATGCCCGAGGACGGGGCGCTGCCCGGTCATACGCCGGCCGATGCCGCCGGACGCCCCCTCGGCTTCTATCTGCATGTGCCCTACTGCGCGACCCGCTGCGGCTACTGCGACTTCAACACCTACACCGCGAGCGAGCTGCGCGGTTCCGGCGGCGCACTGGCCTCGCGGGACAACTACGCCGACACCGTCGTGGAGGAGATCCGGCTGGCCCGCAAGGTGCTGGGCGACGATCCGCGCCCGGTCGAGACGGTCTTCGTCGGCGGGGGCACCCCGACCCTGCTGCCCGCCGCCGATCTCGGCCGGATGCTGGCCGCGATCCGCGAGGAATTCGGCCTCGCGGATGGCGCGGAGATCACCACCGAGGCCAACCCGGAGTCCGTCGGCCCCCGCTACCTCGACGAACTGCGCGCGGGCGGCTTCAACCGCGTCTCCTTCGGCATGCAGAGCGCCCGGCAGCACGTCCTGAAGATCCTCGACCGTACGCACACCCCGGGCCGCCCCGAGGCCTGTGTCGCCGAGGCCCGCGCGGCCGGCTTCGCGCACGTCAACCTCGATCTGATCTACGGCACCCCGGGCGAGACCGACGACGACTGGCGGGCCTCCCTCGACGCCGCGATCGGCGCCGGCCCCGACCATGTCTCCGCCTACGCCCTGATCGTCGAGGAGGGCACCCAGCTGGCCCGCCGGATCCGCCGCGGCGAGGTCCCGATGACCGACGACGATGTGCACGCCGACCGCTACCTCATCACCGACGAACGCCTCGCCGCGGCCGGTTTCACCTGGTACGAGGTCTCCAACTGGGCGACCACCGACGCCGCCCGCTGCCGCCACAACGAGCTCTACTGGACCGGCGCCGACTGGTGGGGCGCCGGCCCCGGCGCCCACAGCCACGTCGGCGGCGTCCGCTGGTGGAACGTCAAACACCCCGGTGCCTACGCCCAGGCCCTCAGCGAGGGCCGCTCCCCGGGCGCCGGCCGGGAGCTCCTGTCGGCCGAGGACCGCCGGGTCGAACGCATCCTCCTGGAGCTGCGGCTGGCCGACGGCTGCCCGCTGGACATCCTCGCCCCGGCGGGCGCGCGGGCGGCGGCGCGGGCGCTGGCGGACGGGCTGCTGGCGGCCGCTCCGTACGAGGCGGGCCGGGCCGTGCTGACGCTCCGGGGACGGCTGCTGGCGGACGCGGTGGTGCGGGATCTGGTGGACTGAGAACGTGCAGTCCTCGAACGAGTGAACCGATGCGAAGGGCCTGTGGGCCCGCCTAGGCTGCTCCTAGCCTGTGCCGTATACACGGCGACGGGAAACGGAGGCCATGGAGATGACCGCTGTGGATGAACGCCGGATGACGGAGCTCTTCGAGAACCTTGAGGTTCCCGAGGGCATCAAGATGGAGCTCCTCCGGGGGGAAATCGTGATGATGGCAGGGCCTGATCTGGTCCACAACCGGATCGTTCGATCCGTGGCGCTGCAGCTTCCCAGCGACCGCTGGGAATGGCTGATGACCCAGGACATCGACATTCTGAGCGAGCAGAGTGAACCGGTGCCCGATCTCGTGGTGCTGAAAAGCGACGCCGGACCGGAGTCCGGGCGGCTGCTGCCGTCCGAAGTGGTCACGATGCTCGTCGAAGTCGTCTCCAAGAACAGCGTGGACCGGGACTACGGAATCAAGCGCTCGATCTACGCCGCGGGCAAGGTGCCCGCCTACCTGATCATCGATCCCATCGTGGCCCACTGCGTCCTGCTCACCGAACCTGTCGGCGGCGGTGATGAGGCCGACTACAGGGTCCAGCGGATCACCAAGTTCGGCGACTCCGTGCCGCTGGACCTGCTCGAGCTGGAGCTGGACACCGGCGAGTTCGGGACGCTCCCCGGGGTCAGGCCGCACCGCCGGCCGTGACGAAGTCGATCAACTCCTCCACCCTCCCCAGCAGCGCCGGCTCCAGGTCCTTGTAGGACCGCACGCAGGACAGGATCCGCTGCCAGGCGGCCCCCGTGTTCTCCGGCCAGCCCAGGGCCCGGCACACGCCCGTCTTCCAGTCCTGGCCGCGCGGGACGGACGGCCAGGCCGGGATGCCGACCGAGGACGGCTTCACCGCCTCCCAGACGTCGATGTAGGGGTGGCCCACCACCAGCGCATGATCACCGGTCACCTCGGCCGCGATACGGGACTCCTTCGAGCCGGGCACGAGATGGTCGACGAGGACGCCGAGGCGGGCGTCCGGGCCGGGGGCGAAGCCGCGGACGATCGCCGGCAGGTCGTCGATGCCCTCCAGGTACTCCACGACGACGCCCTCGATGCGCAGGTCGTCGCCCCACACCCGCTCCACCAGCTCGGCGTCGTGCCGGCCCTCCACATAGATGCGCCCGGCGCGGGCGACCCGCGCGCGGGCGCCGGGCACGGCCAGCGACCCGGACGCCGTACGCGCCGGAGCGGTGGCCGCCGGCCTGCCCTGGGGGCGTACGAGCGTGACCACCCGCCCCTCCAGGAGGAAGCCGCGAGGCTCCATGGGGAAGACGCGGTGCTTGCCGAAGCGGTCCTCCAGGGTGACCGTCGGGCCCTGTGCCGTCTTCTCGCAGCGGATCACCGCGCCGCAGAAACCCGAGGTGACCTCCTCGACGACCAGATCGGGATCGGCGGGTACCTCGGGCGCGGGGCGCTGCTTCTTCCACGGCGCGGTGAGGTCGGGGCTGTAGCGCTTGCTCTGCATGGGGGCCTGTCCGTCGGGTGAGCGGGCGGTGGTCAGGAGGGGGCGACGCCGAAGCGGGCGGCGAGGGCGTCCCGTTGGGCGCGGACGAAACGGGCGTCCACCACGGCGCCATGGCCGGGCACATACCGCGCGTGCTCGCCGCCGAGGGCCAGCAGCCGGTCCAGGGCGCCGGGCCACCGCTGCGGCAGCGCGTCCGGGCCCGCCTGGGGTTCGCCGGACTCCTCGACCAGATCGCCGCAGAAGACGATCTCCGGGGACCCGCCCCGGCCCGGTACCAGGACCGCCAGATCGTGGGCCGTGTGACCGGGACCGACATTGGCGAGCAGCACCTGCCGGTCGCCGAGCTCGACGGTCAGCTGGTCGTGGACGTGGTGGTGCGGGGCGACCAGCAGATCGGCGGCCTCGGCGGCCGCGTCGCGGTCGACGCCGTGCCGTATCGCGTCGTGCCGCAGCTCGTCTTTGCCGCGGCGCAGCAGCTCGCCCAGTCCGGCCGCGCCGAAAACCTCGACGCCCGCGAAGGCGGCGGTGCCCAGGACATGATCGAAATGGGGGTGGGTGAGCGCGATATGCGTCACTTCCCGGCCGAGCACACCGCGGATCGCGCGCCGCAGATCCGCGCCGTCGCGCAGGGTCGCTCCGGTGTCGACGATCATGACGCCGGCCGTCCCCGCGATCACCCCGATCGTCTCGTCCCACCTCGGCATCCGGCGTCTGGCGACACCGTCACCGAGCTGTTCCCAACCGGCCTCTTCCCAAGCACTGTGCATACCGAGACGCTAGCGCCATCGCGATAGCGTTGCCCGACAGATCGGCCGAACACGGTCATCGGGCGGGTGCTGTGCGCGGCTGCCCTTGCCGTGTCCGTGCTACTCGGCCGTACACTGGCTCCGGGTCTGGCACTCGGCCCGTGTGAGTGCCAGGAGAGTCGAGACGGCGGACGGCCGGACTGGAGGTGCGCGGGATGCTCAGCGAACGCAGGCTCGAAGTGCTGCGCGCCATCGTCCAGGATTATGTGGGGACGGAGGAGCCGGTCGGCTCCAAGGCCCTCACCGAACGCCATCAGCTCGGCGTCTCCCCGGCCACCATCCGCAACGACATGGCGGCCCTGGAGGACGAGGGTTTCATCGCCCAGCCGCACACGAGTGCCGGGCGGATCCCGACCGACAAGGGCTATCGCCTGTTCGTCGACAAGCTGGCCGGTGTGAAGCCGCTGTCCAGCCCGGAGCGGCGGGCGATCCAGAATTTCCTCGACGGCGCCGTCGACCTCGACGACGTGGTGGGCCGCACGGTCCGCCTGCTGGCGCAGCTGACCCGGCAGGTCGCGGTCGTGCAGTACCCGTCCCTGACCCGGTCCACGGTCCGGCATGTCGAGCTGCTGGCCCTGGCCCCGGCCCGGCTGATGCTGGTGCTGATCACGGACACCGGGCGGGTCGAGCAGCGGCTCATCGACTGCCAGGCACCGTTCGGCGAGACCTCCCTGGCGGATCTGCGGGCCCGGCTCAACAGCCGGGTCGTGGGGCGCCGGTTCGCGGATGTGCCGCAGTTGGTGCAGGATCTCCCGGAGTCCTTCGAGCAGGACGACCGCGGCACGGTCTCGACAGTGCTGGCGGTGTTGCTGGAAACTCTGGTGGAGGAGACCGAAGAGCGGCTGATGATCGGCGGTACCGCCAATCTCACGCGCTTCGGGCATGACTTCCCGCTGACCATCCGGCCGGTGCTGGAGGCCCTTGAGGAGCATGTGGTGATGCTCAAGCTGCTCGGGGAGGCCAAGGACTCGGGCATGACCGTACGTATCGGGCATGAGAATGCCCACGAAGGCCTGGCGTCCACATCGGTCGTCACGGTCGGCTACGGTTCGGGCGACGAGGCAGTCGCCAAACTCGGCGTGGTCGGACCGACCCGCATGGACTACCCCGGAACGATGGGAGCGGTACGCGCAGTGGCACGTTACGTCGGACAAATCCTCGCGGAGTCGTAAGTGGCCACGGATTACTACTCGGTCCTCGGCATCGGACGCGACGCCTCGCAGGACCAGATCAAGAAGGCCTTCCGTCGGCTGGCGCGCGAGCTGCACCCGGACGTGAACCCGGATCCCAAGACCCAGGAGCGGTTCAAGGAGATCAACGCCGCTTACGAGGTCCTCTCGGACCCGCAGAAGAAGCAGGTCTACGACCTCGGCGGCGACCCCCTCTCGCAGGCGGGCGGCGGTCAGGGCGCGGGCGGCTTCGGCGCCGGCTTCGGCAACTTCTCCGACATCATGGACGCGTTCTTCGGCACCGCGTCGCAGCGCGGGCCGCGCTCGCGCACCCGCCGCGGCCAGGACGCCATGATCCGGCTCGATGTCGAACTCAACGAAGCGGCCTTCGGCACGACCAAGGACCTCCAGGTCGACACCGCCGTCGTCTGTACGACGTGCAGCGGCGAGGGTGCGGCGCCGGGTACCTCGGCGCAGACCTGTGACATGTGCCGCGGCCGCGGTGAGGTCTCGCAGGTCACCCGGTCGTTCCTGGGCCAGGTCATGACCTCGCGGCCGTGCCCGCAGTGCCAGGGCTTCGGCACGGTCGTGCCGACGCCGTGCCACGAGTGCGCGGGCGACGGACGCATCCGCTCCCGCCGCACGCTGACCGTCAAGATCCCGGCCGGTGTCGACAACGGCACCCGCATCCAGCTCGCGGGCGAGGGCGAGGTCGGCCCCGGCGGCGGCCCCGCCGGTGATCTCTACGTGGAGATCCACGAGCTGCCGCACGCGGTCTTCCAGCGGCGCGGCGACGATCTGCACTGCACGGTCACCATCCCGATGACAGCGGCGGCGCTGGGCACGAAGTGCCCGCTGGAGACGCTGGACGGGGTGGAGGAGATCGATGTCCGGCCCGGTACCCAGTCCGGCCAGTCGATCCCGCTGCACCAGCGCGGTGTGACCCATCTGCGCGGCGGCGGCCGGGGCGACCTCATCGTCCATGTCGAGGTGCAGACGCCTTCCAAGCTCGACCCCGAGCAGGAGGAGGTGCTGCGGCGGCTGGCCAAGCTCCGCGGTGAGGAGCGGCCCACGGGGCAGTTCCAGCCGGGGCAGCAGGGGTTGTTCTCGCGTCTGAAGGATGCGTTCAACGGGCGATAGCCCAGGTCGGCCCGGGGGTCGCGGAGGTTCCCCGGGCCCGTTCGGCAGCCACCGCCCCGGTTCGGGGCGGTGGGGTGGGCGTGACACGATGTGCTCATGCCCACCGCACTGACCGATCTCTGCCGCTACCCGATCGTGCAGGCCCCGATGGCGGGAGGCGGCTCCGGACCCGAGCTGGCCGCCGCTGTCTGCGGCGCCGGCGGTCTCGGCTTCCTTGCCGCCGGCTACAAAACCGCCGACGGCATGTATCAGGAGATCAAACAGCTGCGGTCGCTGACCGACCGGCCTTTCGGCGTCAATCTCTTCATGCCGCAGCCCTCGCTGGCCGACAGCTCCGTCGTCGAGGTCTACCGCGAGCAGCTGGCCGGCGAGGTCACCTGGTACGAGACCGATCTGGGCGAAACCGACGGGCCCATCGACGACGGCTACGAGGCCAAGCTCGCGATACTGCGGGAGGACCCGGTGCCGGTGGTGTCCTTCACCTTCGGCTGCCCCTCGCGCGCCGTCCTCGACGCGTTCGCCAAGGTCGGTACGTACACCATCGTCACGGTCACCACCGCTGCCGAGGCGCAGGCCGCGCAGTGGTCGGGCGCGGACGCGGTGTGTGTGCAGGGCGTGGAGGCCGGCGGCCACCAGGGCACCCACCGGGACAATCCGCACGCGGACGGGACCGGCGCGGGGCTGGGACTGCTGGCGGCGCTCGGCCAGGTCCGTGAGGCCGTGCAGATTCCGATGATCGCCGCGGGCGGGCTGATGCGCGGGGCGCAGATCGCGGCCGTGCTGGCCGCCGGGGCGACCATGGCGCAGTTGGGCACCGCCTTCCTCGCCACCCCCGAGTCGGGCGCCAACCCGCTGCACAAGCAGGCACTGACCAACCCCCTGTTCACACATACGGAGTTGACCCGGGCGTTCTCCGGCCGGCCGGCCCGCGGGCTGGTGAACCGCTTCATGCGCGAGCACGGCCCGTACGCACCGGCCGCCTACCCGGCCGTCCACTACCTCACCTCCACCGTGCGCAAGGCCGCGGCCAAGGCGGGCGACGCCCAGGGCATGAACCTGTGGGCGGGGCAGGGGCACCGGCTGGCGCGCGAGCTGCCCGCCGGCCGGCTCGTGGAGGTCCTGGCGGTCGAACTGGACGCGGCACGCGCCGCGTTGAACCTCCCCGCCACCGGACACGCCTCATGACCGCGCCGGTCTTCCTCGTCGAGTCCCTCGCGGGCGCACGGGCCGGCGGCACGCTGACCCTGGACGGTCCCGAGGGCCGGCACGCGGTCTCGGTGCGGCGGCTGCGGGCCGGCGAGGAGGTCGTCCTGACGGACGGGCACGGCACCGGCGCGTACGGCACGGTCGCCGCCGTCGAGGGCAAGGACCGGCTCACCGTCGCGGTCACGGAGCTGCGCACCGAGGACCCGCCCGGTCCCACGATCACCGTCGTCCAGGCGCTTCCCAAGGGCGACCGCGGCGAGCTGGCCGTCGAGACGATGACCGAGACCGGGGTGGACGCCATCGTGCCCTGGCCGTCGGCGCGTTGTGTCACCCAGTGGAAGGGCGAGCGGACCGCCAAGTCGCTGGGCAAATGGCGCGCCACCGCCCGCGAGGCGGGCAAGCAGTCGCGCCGGCTGACCTTCCCCGAGGTCGCGGACCCGCTGACGACCAAGCAGGTGGCCGCGCTGCTCGCCGACGCCGACTTCGCGGCCGTCCTCCACGAGGAGGGCAGCGCGCCGCTCGCCACGGCCGAACTCCCCACCGAGGGCCGGATCGTGCTCGTCGTCGGCCCGGAAGGCGGTGTCTCCCCGGAGGAGCTCACCACCTTCGCCGAGGCCGGCGCCAGGCCCTACCGCCTGGGGACGACCGTTCTGCGCACCTCCACGGCAGGCACCGCGGCCCTCGCGCTGCTGCTGGGGCGTACGGGGCGCTGGAACTGAGCGCTCCGCTGCGCTTGGTTTCGGGCCCGCGTTTTTGGCTTTCCCGCCGTGGGGGTGCTCGGCGTTTGTTGCCCGCTGCGCGGTGCCCTCGCCGTGGCGCCGTGCGCTGTGCCTTTGCTTCGGCCTGCGTTTTCGGCTTTCCCGCCGTTGCGCCTGCGGCGGCCGGTCCGCTGCGCGGGGCTGTTGGGGTGCGGTGACGGGCCTCCGCGGGTGGGGTGCCGGACTGCTTCGCTTTACGTCCGGCACCCCACCCACTCCGGCCCGTCACCTCCCGTTGAGGGCGGGGGAAAGGCCGGTGGGGCTTTACGCAGGTGGTGCGGTGCGGCTCGTGGGGCGTGGAACGGGCTGCTGTCCCTCGGTGCTCAGGCCGGCGGTCGTACGATCGCGGCCGCTGTCGCGAACAGCTCTGTGAGGGTGCCGGCGAAGGTCGGTAGCAGCTGGAGACAGACGGCCCAGGCCTCGGGGTCGCTGCCCAGGTGTTCCGCGGTCAGCGCGGCCGCCCGCGTCCGCAGCTTCTGCCGGTCCGCCGGCCGGACGGCTGGCTGGTGTGCCTGCCGGTCCGAGGCGTTGAGCAGGCGGAGGAGGTGGGACAGGCCCTGGCGTGCGGGGGCGGCATGGGTCAGGACGTCCTCCGGGGCCAGCGTGCCGCGCCGGAGGGCTAGCTGGGGCCACGAGAGGTGGGAGCGGCCCAGCTCCGGGATGCTCGGCAGCAGCGCCAGCAGCAGCTCGCGTGGGCAGTCCGCGAGCTTCGCGAGGTCCTCGGCCGCACCGGGGGCCAGCGTGCCGGAGCGGTGCGCCGCGATCAGATCGGGCCAGGGGACGGGTATGCCTTCACCGGTGAGCTTGTGCGGCTGGTCACCGTCGTAGCCCGGCGCCTTGTTGAGGAACGCCAGCAGCTTCGCCGGGTCCTCCGCCGCGGCCCGGCGGGCGCGCAGCCGGTCCAGCCCGTCGGGGACGTCGAGGAGCTTCTCGGTCTGCCGGCGGAGGGTGACCGGGAGGCGGTCCATCGCCAGGATCTCGCGCACCGCGTCCGGGCCGCCGCGCTCCCACACGGCCACCAGCAGTCGCAGCCGGGCCGCCGGTATCCGCAGCTTCAGCCGCTCGACGATCGTGCGGGCCACGCCCAGGTCGCCGGACTCCAGGCCGGCGATGAGCCAGTGGCGGTAGTGGCTGAGGTGGGCCTCCCGCAGGACGTGGAGCAGCTCCTCGGGGACGGCACGGGTGCCGCCGCCGCGCAGCCGCCCGGCGAGCATCCGTTCCCGCTCCCGCTGGTCAATACCGCAGTGGAAGAACAGGTTGGCGTCCACCTGCGGTTCGTCGAGGTCGAGGAGGTACGCCAGCTTGTCGGGGGAGAGGGACGCGGAGGCGGCCTGCGCGGCCTGCGCCGACACCCCGTGGGCGGCGATCACCGCGTCCCGGACGGCCGGTGCCGGATCGCCGTGGACCAGGAGATGCTGCACGGCCCGCGGGTCGAAGTGCGGTACGACGGCGATCTGCGCCTCCTCGGAGGCGCACTGGAACAGGCCCAGGAACGCGGCCCGGGACGCCTCGGGGGGAGTGGCGGGGAACACCGCCTCCAGGGGGTGTGGCCAGGTGGTGCTGCGCTTTCTGGAGGATCCCGCCGAGGCGGCGTCGTCGATCAGCTCCGCGACGCTGCCCCGGGCCCGCCCTGTCCGGGCGTAGCACGTCAGCCAGTTGACCGGGTCCGTGCCGAGCCGGTCGAGCAGTCCGGCGAGGGCCTTGCGGGTCGGCTCGTGGTCGTACGGCAGCGCGCTCAGCACCTCCGTCGCCGGGGTCACTTCCGCCAGCACCCGGTCCACCGGCAGCCGGCCCGTACGGATGCCGCGCCCGAGGGCCTCGTCGAAGGGCACCTTGCCCGCCGCCGCCTCGGGCCCCACCAGCGCCTCGAAGGGCAGCCCGGCGGCGAGCCGTGTGGTGGTCCGGGGTTCGTCGCGGAGGCACTCCATGACGAGGCCGTCGGGGCAGCCTTCCCACTTGACCAGCTGCAACAGCTGATTGGTGCGGGGGTATCCGCGGCGGTGCGGTGGCTCGGTCTCGAAGGGCCGACGGGCGTGCTCGCGCCGGACGAGTTCCCAGTCCAGGCCGGCGGGCCTCGCCACCGAGCTGACGCCGTTACGGATCAGCAGCAGGGCCCGCACCGGGGCGAGGGCCGTCCATTCACCGGCCGGGCGGCGCTCCCGCAGGAACGCCTCCGGATCGGCGTCGGCCGCGGCCGCCCGCATCAGGTCCAGCAGCTCCGGGCGCCCGAGATCGAAGTCCGGGGCCCGCTCGACCCCGTCGGCGAACGCCAGCAGCCCTTCACCGCCGGCGAGTTGTGCCAGGGCGATACAGGAGTCGAGGGCGACCGGCAGCGGCAGCAGCGCGGCCAGCTGGACCAGGGCGGAGGAGATCAGCTGAGGGAACGGGCCGGTCAGGGCGGGAAGGAGCTCGACGCCGGTCGCCTCCTCCTGGAGCAGCGGGACGAGGCCGGCCTCGTCCTCCCAGCGCGGGTCCGTGGGGTCGGCGGCGCGCAGAATCACCGCCAGCAGATCCGGAAGGTCCCGTGCGCGCTGCGTCCGTTGCGGAGCGGTGCGGTACCGCGCCCCCCACAGGGCGCGGGCGATCACCGGATCGCCGGTCTCCGCCGCCCGTATCAAGAACGCCTCGGGTTCGGTGTCCAGCGCGGCACGCAGCGCCGCGCCGCCCGGTCCGGTCACTGCCTCCACCGTCTCCTCCGGCAGCCCGAACCGGTCGGACAGCGCGGCCAGCAGCGCCGGACGCAGCCGCTCGGCGAGCGCATCGGCGATGTCCGGATCGGCGAGCCGCAGCGCCAGGCGGAGCACGGTGGGGGAACTGTGGGTCACGGGCGGGAATCCCTTCGCGGGGGCGGCGTGCGGCGGTCCACGGATCGGCACACCGGGCCGTTCCGCAGCAAGAAGATCGTGGCACAGCCCACTGACAACGCAGCGGTGCGCCGGACGCACCCTCAGGGCCCGCCCGGCGCACCGCCGTTCACGTACCGGGAACCGGCCCGGCCGGTCGTCCCGGTCGTCCCGGTTGTCCCGTCAGAGCAGCTCTGCCGCCAGCGTGATGTTCTTGACGCCTGCCAGCGCCTGGCTCACCGGGCAGTTGGCCTTGGCGTCCTGGGCCGCCGCCTGGAAGTCCTCCTCGGACAGGCCGGGAACGCGGGCCTTGACGGTCAGCGCGATGGCGGTGATGCCCTCACCGGGCTGGAAGGTGACATCGGCCTGGGTGTCCAGGGCCTCGACGGTGAACCCCTTGCCCGCCAGTCCGTGCGAGAAGGCCATGGAGTAGCAGGAGGAGTGGGCCGCCGCGATCAGTTCCTCGGGGCTGGTGACGCCGTTGGGCTGCTCCGCGCGGGCGGGCCAGTTCACGTCGTACGTACCGACCTTGGAGGACTCCAGGGCGACGGTGCCCTTGCCCTCCAGGAGGTTGCCTTCCCAGTGGGTCTTGGCGGTGCGCGTGGTTGCCATGGTGCAGAACTCCCGGTTGTGGGCGAAATCGGTTGTGCGCGCCAGCTTAGGGGGTGTCTCCCCGATCTCCGTGGGCCCGCGACGCCTGGCACCGCACCTCGCGGCGTTGTCGGATCATCCATACCCGTATGCCCAGTACGGGGACGACCCTCCGCCTTGCGATGCACGGCACCGGACGCCGCAGACTGATCCACGGAGATCGGGGAGACACCCCCTGGTGATCCCGGAGTCCGCGCCGTGCCGGTCCGCCGTCTGCCGGTGCGCCGCGGGGCGGGGCGGACCGGGGCGGGGCGGACCGGGCTGGGGCGGGCCCGTCCGACTCCCGGACGGGCCCGGCGGCGCCCTTCCGGTACCCGGCCGCCCCCGGTCGCTGCGATCCCGCGTGGGTGCCGCCCGGTAGCATCCGAAGGCCGTACGCACCGTGTGTACGGCGGTGATCGGGAGGAGCCATCCGTGGCGGGAGAACCGCAGGCCGACTGCCTGTTCTGCAAGATCGTGGCGAGGGAGGTGCCGGCGACCATCGTCCGGGAGACGGAGACCACCGTCGCGTTCCGCGACATCAACCCCCAGGCGCCGACACACGTCCTGATCATCCCCAAGGTGCACTACCAGGACGCCGCGGCCCTCGCGGCGGCCGAACCGGAGATCATCGCCGACATACTGCGTGAGTCCCGCGAGGTCGCCGCCGAGGAGAAGGTGGAAGACCGGGGCTACCGGGTCGTCTTCAACACCGGTGCGGGCGCGGGCCAGACCGTCTTCCACGCACACCTGCACGTGCTCGGCGGCCGTGGCCTCCAGTGGCCTCCCGGATAACCGACCGTGTCCGTACGCGAACTGGTCGTCCTCGGCACCGCGAGTCAGGTCCCCACCCGGCACCGCAACCACAACGGGTATCTGCTGCGGTGGGACGGCCAGGGGTTGCTCTTCGACCCCGGTGAGGGCACCCAGCGGCAGATGCTGCGCGCCGGGGTCGCCGCCCATGACCTGAACCGGATCTGTGTCACGCACTTCCACGGTGACCACTCCCTGGGCCTGGCGGGGGTGATCCAGCGGATCAACCTGGACCGGGTGCCGCATAAGGTCACCGCCCACTACCCGGCCAGCGGCCAGCACTTCTTCGACCGGCTGCGCTATGCCACCGCCTACCGCGAGACGGTCCGGCTGGTCGAGCGGCCGGTCGCCGCCGACGGTGAGCTGGACCGCGCGGAGTCGTACGTCCTGGAGGCGCGGCGGCTCTGGCATCCCGTCGAGTCGTACGGCTACCGCCTCGTGGAGCCGGACACCCGCCGGATGCTGCCGGACCGGCTCGCGGAGCACGGCATCGCCGGGCCGGACATCGGACGGCTCAAGCAGCTCGGCGAGCTGAACGGCGTCACCCTCGACGAGGTGAGCGAGCAGCGACGGGGCCAGCGGTTCGCGTTCGTCATGGACACCCGGCTGTGCGAGGGCGTGCACGCACTCGCGGAGGGGGTGGACATGCTGGTCATCGAGTCGACGTTCCTGGACGAGGACATCCAGCTCGCCGTGGACCACGGTCATCTGACCGCCGGGCAGGCCGCTGAGGTGGCCGTACGGGCCGGGGTGCGGCATCTCGTGCTGACGCACTTCTCGCAACGCTACGCCGACCCGGCGGAGTTCGAGCGGCAGGCCCGTACGGCGGGATACACCGGCGAACTGACCATCGCCCAGGACCTGTCGCGGGTGCCGCTGCCCAAACGGCGCTGACCGCCGCGGCGCTGACCGCGGCGGTGCGGCCGCGGTGGTGCCGTCTGTGGCGGAGCGGTCTGTGGTGGTGCCGTCTGTGGTGGTGCCGTGCCGCCCGTCCGGTTCCGGTCCCGCGGACCGGACCGGACGGCCCGGAAGGCCTCGCCTACGGCAGGTAGTACATCGGGTTGGGCAGCTTGAACGTCCGGTCCCCGGCGCCGCCGCGCAGATCGCTGTACTGGTCCCCGAAGTTGGCGACGATCTGGTAGCCGAGGGACTCGATGTGCTTGCGGGTGCCCGACTTGTACTCGATGGTCGTGCAGGTGGCGCCGCAGGGCAGGTAGGCCGGCGGGTGCTCCTTGTTCTTCAGGTAGACGTGCCGGCGGTCCAGCGCCACGTTGTAGCCGACGTTCTTGAGGTTGCGCACGCTCCAGTCGCGCTGCGCCTCCTTGCGGCCGGTCAGGAAGAAGACCTCCGCGCCCTTGTCGTGCGCCCAGTTGACCAGCCGGTCCATGCCGAAGACCGGGTCCATGTCGGTGTGCGCCAGGTACTTGTCCTGGCTCTCCTCGGTGTAGTGGAAGCCGACCTGGAGCTCGTAGTTGTAGGTGAGCAGGGTGGTGTCGTCGATGTCGAGGACGATGGCCGGCTTGGCCTTCTTGCCCGTCCGGTCCTGCCGGGCAAGGGCCTTGGACAGATAGCCGCGGGCCTTGGCCTCGATGCCGCGGACCTGGTGTGCGTAGTTGCTGCGCGGGGAGGCGTAGTGCTCGCCGTCCGCCGTCACCGTGTCGCCGTAGTACGCCTTGATCTTGTCCTGCACCTGAGTGAGGTTGGGGATCTCCTTGTCGGTGCGCGGTACGGAGTGTTCGGCGGTGGCCTGGCCGATGCCGAAGACGGCGGTGCCGGCGACGAGGGTGGCGACCGTGGCGGCGCCGAGGCGGGCCCTCCGGGAGAGGGCGGGGCGGAAACGGGCGGGACGGGGCATGCGCGGCTCCTCCGGGAGACATGAGCGGACCCAGTAGGTCTAACAGAGCCTCACCTCGGTATCTACGCGCGCAGATTCAACCCTTGGTAAAGCTCGCCGCGGTGCGGGGTATTGACGGTCGCCATGTGGGCTCCCTAGCCTCCCACTCCCTCTGTAGACGTCATCTATGTATGAAAACAGCCCTCGGCCTCGTAGGAGCTGCTGGATGACCGACGCCCGGCACGCGCTCACCATCACCGAGGTCCGGCTCACCCCCCTCCTGGTGGCCGATCCGCCGCTGCTGAACACGCAGGGGGTACACCAGCCGTACACCCCCCGGCTGATCATCGAGCTGGCCACCGAAGGTGGCGTCACCGGGCTCGGCGAGAACCTACGGGGACGGCAAGTACCTCGCGCTGGCCCAGCCGTTGGCCCGTGCGCTGATCGGCCGGTCGGTCACGGATCTGAACGGACTGCCCGCACTGGCCGCCGAGGTGTGCGGTGACTCGCCGGCCGCGACCGGCGCGGACGCGGTGGACGCCGGCGGGCTGCGCGGCGTCCAGACCGCCGGCAAACTGCGCCTCTCCGTCCTCTCTGGCTTCGAGGTCGCCTGCCTCGACGCCTGGGGCCGGACCGCCGGACCGCTGGACTGCCCGTACACGCCCTGCTCGGCGGCAAGGTCCGCGACCGTGTCTTCCCCATCCGCCCCAGGACGGCCGGACGCCAACGGAGTGCATGTCAGGGCCACAGCGACGCCACCGGATCGACCCGTGGCGGGCTGATCGGGCTGCCGGTGGCGGCGTCCTGGCGGCGATCGGCGTGACGCCGGTCCGCGGCGGCGGGCACCGCGAGCGGGCCCGCGGCCGGCGGCCCCGGGCCGGAGATCATGGACCCGGCCGTGGTCCTGTGCGCGGTGGCCCGGCACGCGTACGGTGAGCACGGCTCAGTGGCGGTGCGCCACAGTGGTCCCGTAAGTGATCTTTGAAAGGGGCTGTCCCGATGGCACAGGAAGTGCGCGGCGTGATTGCGCCGGGGAAGAACGAACCGGTCCGGCTGGAGACCATCCTGGTGCCGGACCCGGGTCCCGGTGAGGCCGTGGTGAAGATCCAGGCGTGCGGGGTGTGCCACACCGATCTGCACTACAAGCAGGGCGGCATCAACGACGACTTCCCGTTCCTGCTCGGGCACGAGGCGTCCGGCGTGGTGGAGTCGGTCGGCTCCGGTGTCACCGATGTGGCGCCCGGCGATTTCGTCGTCCTCAACTGGCGTGCGGTGTGCGGCCAGTGCCGCGCGTGTCTGCGCGGGCGCCCCCAGTACTGCTTCGACACGCACAACGCCCGGCAGAAGATGACGCTGAAGGACGGCACGGAGCTGAGCCCGGCGCTGGGCATCGGCGCCTTCGCCGACAAGACGCTGGTCGCCGCCGGACAGTGCACCAAGGTCAACCCGGAGATCGCGCCCGAAGCGGCCGGCCTGCTGGGCTGCGGGGTGATGGCGGGCATCGGCGCCGCCCTCAACACCGGTGGCGTCGCACGCGGCGACTCGGTCGCGGTCATCGGCTGTGGCGGCGTCGGCGATGCGGCCGTGATGGGGTCCCGGCTGGCCGGTGCGGCCAAGATCATCGCGGTGGACATCGACGACCGCAAACTGGAGACCGCGCGCTCCATGGGCGCCACCCATACGGTCAACTCCCGCTCCACCGACCCCGTCGAGGCGGTCCGCGAGCTGACCGGCGGCTTCGGCGCGGATGTCGTCATCGACGCGGTCGGCCGCCCGGAGACCTACCAGCAGGCGTTCCACGCCCGCGACCTGGCCGGGACCGTCGTCCTGGTGGGCGTCCCCACCCCGGACATGACCCTGGAACTCCCCCTCCTGGACGTCTTCGGCCGCGGCGGCGCCCTCAAGTCCTCCTGGTACGGCGACTGTCTGCCCTCCCGCGACTTCCCGATGCTGGTCGATCTGCATCTGCAGGGCCGGATCGACCTGGGGGCGTTCGTCACCGAGACCATCGGCATCGAGGACGTGGAGCAGGCCTTCGCGCGGATGCACGCCGGTGACGTGCTGCGTTCGGTGGTGACGCTCTGATGGCGGCCCGCATCGACCACCTGGTCACCTCCGGCACCTTCTCCCTCGACGGCGGCACCTGGGATGTCGACAACAACGTATGGATCGTCGGCGACGACGACGAGGCGGTCGTCATCGACGCCGCCCATGACGCCGACGCCATCGTCGAGGCCCTCGGGGGCCGGACGCTGCGCGCGATCATCTGCACCCATGGGCACAACGACCACATCGACGCGGCCCCGGCGCTGGCCTCCCGCACCGGCGCCCGCATCCATCTGCACCCCGCCGACCTGCCGTTGTGGAAGATGACCCACCCGGACACCCCACCGGACGCGGAGCTGGCGGACGGCCAGGTGCTGACCATCGCCGGTACGGACCTGACCGTGCTGCACACCCCGGGACACGCCCCCGGCGCGGTCTGCCTCCACGCGCCCGAGCTGCGCACCGTCTTCACCGGCGACACCCTCTTCCAGGGCGGCCCCGGCGCCACCGGCCGGTCCTTCTCGGACTTCCCGACGATCGTCACCTCGATCCGGGACCGGCTGCTGACCCTGCCGCCGGACACGGAGGTCCGTACCGGCCACGGCGATCCGACGACGATCGGGGCGGAGGCCCCGCACCTGGAGGAGTGGATCAAGCGGGGGCACTAGAACGGCGGGCCCTGGGGCGTGCCCGTATGGATCGCGGAAAGTCCGCTGCCCCGGTGTGACACACCGGGGCAGCGGACTTCTTGACGCGACGTCGGCGGGACGGGTCCTCGCCGGGTGGCGAGCGGTCAGCGGTTGAAGATCGGCATGATGGCCTGGCTGTCGTCGCACCACACCTCGTGGTACCCGTTCGCCTGGGCGTGCGGGAGTTCCTTCGCTTCGCACTCCGCCTTCGAGGGGTACCTTTCGGCACCGACGGGGACCCAGCCATCGCCGGGGGGAGGGGCGGCGAAGGCGGTGGTGGAGGTCAGCGGGATGGCTACCGCCGCGGCACCGACCGCGAGACCGACACCGATTCGAGTACGCCACGACTTCATGGTGATCTCCTTGTTTGTCTTTACGTTCTGAGCTGGTCCGGCTCAGAGAGGTTCCCGGCTGATGGCCAGGGCAGTGCCGAGGTGGTCAGCCGATGGGGTTGACGAAGGTGGCCGGGTGGGTGGCGCCGCGCTGGTCGACGAGCGTGCCCCAGGGCCACTTGATGGTGATCGACTTGGTCTCGTTGGGCGGGGTGATGTCCGCCCAGGCAGGCTGGTAGAAGCCCTTGTCTTCCTTGGTCATGGCGACGTTGATGGTGAAGTCGGTGCTGTCGCCGGGCCCCAGGGTGATCGAGCCGGGCTTGGCCGACGAGCGGGCCAGCGACCAGCGTTCGCCGCCGTTCTCGGACTTGAGGTCCACGCCAGGGAAGCCGCCGATCTTGCAGGTGCGGCTGCCCTTGTTGGTCAGCACGACGCTGGTGGTCGTCGAACCGCCCGCGTTCGGGTCCGGGGCCGCATCCTCACCCGTGGCGAACGCCGCCTTCAGGCCGGAGGAGTGGCAGCGCTCGACACCCGAGCCCGCCCCGCCACCGCCGGCGGCGTTCGCGCCACCCGTCTGCCGGCCCGCAGCACCCGCCGTGGTGCCGGCCTTGGCACCCGAGCCCGCCGCGGCACCGGAGCCCTGCGCCTTGGCGGAGGAGCCCGCGCCGCTGGACTCGATGGCCCTGCCCGCGTCCGACTGGCCCGAGGGCTCCGTGCCGGCGGCGTCCGAGCCGGAGCAGGCGGTCAGCGTAAGGCCGGCGGCCGCGGTCAGGGCCGCGACGGCCATACGCAGGGTGCGGCGACGGGCGGTGCGGGCAGTGGTGTTGGCGCTCATTTCGGGTCCCCCCCAGGACGGTCGGTGTCGCTGTTTCCTCGGTACGACAACCACTCTGGTCGGGGCCACTAGTGTGAGGCTGCCGCTCCGCTAACGTCCGGCTAACACGGGTGCGAGCAGGGGAAGGACGCCTGGGAGAACCCGAAGTACCCGGCGCGGCAGCCCAGTTGGGAACACGCAGCTGCTTACCGGAACGAGGGGCGTCGACGGGTCAAGGTCATGGCCACAGGAGTCCTGCCCACAGCGACCGGAACGGTCGGACGCTCAGATGCACGCGACCCATGGGAGAGGCATTAGGGGAGGGGCGAACACTTCCCGTAGGGGGTGCGGACGCCCCCTCGGGGCCACAACGTGGCGGGGGCGGAGGGTATTCCGGGGCCTCATCCCTCCCCGGCCGCCCGCTCCAGAATGCGGGCGGCCACCGCGGGGGAGTCCACCAGCGGATGCAGCGCCAGCGCCCGCAGCGCGGCGCCCCGGTCCTTGAACACCGCGGCCTCCACGGTCGCCCGCTCCACCGCCTTGACCTGCAACATCAGCCCCAGTTGGTCCTCCCGCAGCGGCGCGCAGGGCAGCGGCCGGGCGCCCTGCGCGCTCACCTCGCACACCGTCTCCACGATCGCGTCCGGCGCCAGCTGCGGCACCGTCGTCCCGTTGCGGACGTTGAGGATCAGCCGGGTGCCGCTGTTGCCCAGGATGGCGTGCATCAACGCCAGCGCCACCCGGTCGTAGCCGCCGCCCTCCAGATCGTGGCTGTCGCGCTGCCAGCCGCCACTGGCCTCCCGGCTGTGCGCCATATACGTCTCCTCGCGCTCCAGCCGGGTCCGCTCCCACAGCGCGTACACCGCGTCCGGGCCGCCGGCCACCGCGGCCCGCTCGAAGAAACCGCCCTGCTGCTGGTCGAGGAATTCCCCGCGGGTCTCCCGGGTGTCCCGTACGGAGTCGAGGGTCTCGCGGCGGAAGTAGTAGTAGTGCAGATACTCGTTCGGGAGCGCACCCAGGGCCCGCAGCCAGTCCCCGCCGAACAGCCGGCCCTCCTCGAAGGAGCCCAGTGCGGCGTCGTCGGCGAGCAGCCCCGGCAGCAGCTCGGTGCCGTCCAGCGTCAACGACCGCAGCCAGCCGAGGTGGTTGAGCCCCACGTAGTCGTACCCGGCCCGGTCCGGGTCCGCGAGGGCCGCCGGGTCCGCACCGGCCGCCCGCGCCGCCCGGCGCACCAGCCCCACCGGCGAATCACAGATCCCGATGACGCGGTCGCCGAGCACCTGGGACATCGCCTCGGTGACCATGCCCGCGGGGTTGGTGAAGTTGATGACCCAGGCCCCCGGGGCGAGTGCCGCGGCCCGCTCGGCGATGTGCAGCGCCACCGGGATCGTCCGCAGGCCGTAGAGGACACCGCCCGCGCCGACCGTCTCCTGGCCGAGCACGCCCTCGGACAGCGGGATCCGTTCGTCGCGTATCCGGCCCGCCGTGCCGCCCACCCGGATCGCCGAGAAGACGAACCCGGCGCCGGTCAGCGCATCGTCCAGACCGTCCGCGACCCGTACCGGCACCGGCGCCGGATGCCCCTGCGCCAGCCGCGCCAGGACCTCGGCGATCACCGCCACCCGGCGCGGATCGGTGTCGTGCAGCACCACCTCGGAGACGGCGCGCCCCGGGTCGTCCAGCAGGGCGCGGTAGACCAGCGGCACCCGGAAACCGCCCCCGCCCAGAATCGTGAGCCTCATGGGGCGGAACGTATCGCAGCATCAGGCACACTGGCGGCACGTGCCGATACGAGAGGAGCGAGCACGGTGAGCAGCCGACGCGATGACCTTCCGCCCGCGGGCCCGGCCGCCGTGCCCGCCGCCCTCGATCCGCTGGCCGGGGTACGCGCCGACGGCGATCCGCGCACCGACGTCTACCTCACCGGCACGGTCTTCCTGGACATCATCTTCACCGGCCTGGATTCCGCACCGGTCCGCGGCACCGAGTCCTGGGCCCGCGGGATGGGCTCCAGCCCCGGCGGCGTCGCCAACATGGCCACCGCGCTGGCCCGGCTCGGGCTGCGCACCTCGCTCGCCGCCGCCTTCGGCGACGACCACTACGGCGAGTACTGCTGGGAGGCGCTCGAACAGGGCGAGGGCATCGACCTGGCGCTGTCCCGCACCGTCCCCGGCTGGCACTCCCCGGTCACCGTCTCCATGGCGTACGAGGGCGAGCGCACGATGGTCTCGCACGGCCACGAGGCCCCGCCGCCCGACTTCGCCTTCGACGGCAAGCACGCCCCCGGCTGCCCGCCGCCGTCCCGCGCCTGCATCGCCTCGCTGGTACCGGGCCGGCGCGAGGGCTGGCTGGGCTGCGCGGCGGGCCGCGGCAGCCGCATCTTCGCGGACGTGGGCTGGGACGACAGCGGCCGCTGGGACCCGGCCGACCTCGCCGACCTGGAGCACTGCGAGGCCTTCCTGCCCAACGCCGAGGAGGCGATGCGCTACACCCGGACGGACTGCCCGCGCGCCGCCGCCCGCAAGCTCGCCGAGCTGGTGCCGCTCGCGGTGGTCACGCTGGGTTCGGAGGGCGCCTGCGCGGTGGACGGGCGGACCGGTGAGAGCGCCGAGGTGCCCGCGATCGCCGTGGAGGCCCTGGACCCGACCGGCGCCGGCGATGTCTTCGTCGCCGGATTCGTCACCGGCACCCTGGCCGACTGGCCGCTGGCCGACCGGCTCGCCTTCGCGGGGCTGTGCGCCGCGCTGTCCGTGCAGGAATTCGGCGGCTCGCTGTCGGCGCCCGGCTGGGCCGAGATCGCGGCCTGGTGGCAGCAGGTGCGGGCCTATGAGGCGGGCGCCCCGGGCGCACTGCGCCGCCAGTACGCCTTTCTGGACGAGGTGCTCCCCGCGGCCTACCGGCCCGCCCCGCTGGCCCGCGCCGTCCCCACGATCGGCTTCCGCCGCCCGGCCTGAGCCGCCGCGGGGCCGGGCCCGGCGCGTCCGGCCGGCCCCGCCCCCAGGGTCCGGGCGGTGCGCCCCCGGTGCCCCTGCCCCGGCAGGAAAAGCCCTCGGGCTTGTCAGTGCTCCGTCGTACTCTGGTATCCCAAGGAGTCGAGTGCAGGCAGGCACTTCTTATGAGCAAAGGATGGGGTTGAGCAGGCCACCGAGCCGCCCTATGACTCAGACACCCACGCAACCGCAGGCGCGCGCCCAGTTCACCGTCCCGGCCAAGCACCCGATGGTGACGGTCCTGGGATCCGGTGACTCCCTACTGCGCGTGATCGAAAAAGCCTTCCCGGCGACCGATATCCACGTCCGGGGCAACGAGGTCAGCGCTGTCGGTGACGCCGGGGAAGTGGCCCTCGTCCAGCGCCTTTTCGACGAGATGATGCTGGTGCTCCGCACCGGACAACCGATGACGGAGGACGCAGTGGAACGGTCCATCGCCATGCTGCGCGCGGCGGAGGACGGCGAGGGCGCGGCGAGTGAGACCCCCGCCGAGGTACTCACCCAGAACATCCTCTCCAACCGTGGCCGTACGATCCGGCCCAAGACCCTCAACCAGAAGCGCTACGTCGACGCCATCGACGAGCACACCGTCGTCTTCGGCATCGGCCCGGCCGGCACCGGCAAGACCTACCTCGCCATGGCCAAGGCCGTGCAGGCGCTGCAGGCCAAGCAGGTCAACCGCATCATCCTGACCCGCCCCGCGGTCGAGGCCGGTGAGCGGCTCGGCTTCCTGCCCGGCACGCTCTACGAGAAGATCGACCCCTACCTGCGCCCGCTCTACGACGCGCTGCACGACATGCTCGACCCCGACTCCATCCCGCGCTTGATGGCCGCCGGGACGATCGAGGTCGCGCCGCTGGCGTATATGCGCGGCAGAACCCTGAATGACGCCTTCATCATCCTCGACGAGGCGCAGAACACGAACCCCGAGCAGATGAAGATGTTCCTCACCCGCCTCGGGTTCGAATCGAAGATCGTCATCACCGGCGATGTCACTCAGGTCGACCTCCCGGGCGGGACGAAGAGCGGTCTGCGCCAGGTCCGGGAGATCCTGGACGGCGTCGACGATGTGCATTTTTCCCTGCTCACCAGCCAGGACGTGGTCCGGCACAAGCTCGTGGGCCGTATCGTCGACGCCTACGAGAAGTACGACAGCCGCAACGGCAAGTGAGCCCCGCCGGCCGGCCGCCCCGGCCGGCCGGGGCGCACGACCCGCGGTCCCAGCAACCATCGGGCCGGGCCCGAGAAGCGAGAAGCAACGCCCCCATGTCCATCGACGTCAACAACGAGTCCGGCACGGAGATCGACGAGCAGGCCATCCTGGATGTCGCCCGCTACGCCGTCGCCCGGATGCGCATCCACCCGCTCTCCGAGCTGTCCGTGATCGTCGTGGATGCCGAGGCCATGGAGCAGCTCCACCTCCAGTGGATGGACCTGCCGGGACCGACCGATGTCATGTCCTTCCCGATGGACGAGCTGCGTCCGCCGGCCAAGGACGACGAGGAGCCCCCGCAGGGTCTCCTCGGGGACATCGTGCTGTGCCCGGAGGTCGCCAAGAAGCAGGGCGAGGAGGCGCCGACCGGGCACAGCATGGACGAGGAGCTGCAGCTGCTCACCGTCCACGGGGTGCTCCACCTCCTCGGTTATGACCACGAGGAGCCGGACGAGAAGGCCGAGATGTTCGGTCTGCAGGCGGCGATCATCGACGGCTGGCGCGGCGAGCGGGGTCTGACCGGCCCCTCTCCGGCCCCCACCGTGACCTGACGGGACGGCCCGATGACCACCCAGCTGATCGCGGTCGCGGTCCTGCTCGTCGTGATCGCCTGGCTCGCGGCCTGCGCGGAGGCCGGTCTGGCCCGGACGACGAGTTTCCGGGCCGAGGAAGCCGTCCGCTCCGGCCGCCGCGGCAGTGCCAAGCTCGCCGCCGTTGCCGCCGACCCCACCCGCTATCTCAATGTCGCCCTGCTGGTGCGGGTCGGCTGCGAGATGGCCGCCGGGGTCCTGGTGACCTACACCTGTCTGCGCTCCTTCGACGAGACATGGGAGGCGCTGACCGTCGCCATCGCTGTGATGGTGCTGGTCTCCTATGTCGCCGTCGGTGTCTCGCCGCGGACGATCGGCCGTCAGCACCCGCTGAACACCGCCACCGCCGCCGCCTACGTCCTGCTGCCGCTGGCCCGCATCATGGGCCCCATCCCGCAGCTGCTGATCCTCCTCGGCAACGCCCTCACCCCCGGCAAGGGCTTCCGCAAGGGCCCGTTCGCCTCCGAGGCCGAACTGCGCTCCCTGGTGGACCTCGCGGAGAAGGAGTCGCTGATCGAGGACGAGGAGCGCCGGATGGTGCACTCCGTCTTCCAGCTCGGCGACACCCTCGTCCGCGAGGTGATGGTGCCGCGCACGGATCTGGTCGCCGTCGAACGGTTCAAGACCATCCGCCAGGCGCTCACCCTCGCCCTGCGCTCCGGCTTCTCCCGTATCCCGGTGACCGGCGAGAACGAGGACGACATCGTCGGCGTGGTCTACCTCAAGGACCTGGCCCGCAAGGTGCACATCAGCCGTGACGCCGAGACCGAGCTGATCTCCACGGCCATGCGCCCCGCCGTTTTCGTCCCCGACACCAAGAATGCCGGTGATCTGCTGCGCGAAATGCAGCAGGACCGCAATCATGTCGCAGTGGTGATCGATGAATATGGCGGCACTGCCGGCATTGTCACGATCGAGGACATTCTGGAAGAGATCGTCGGCGAGATCACCGACGAATACGACCGGGAACTGCCGCCCGTCGAGGACCTCGGCGACGGCCGCTATCGCGTCACCTCCCGGCTGGACATCGGCGACCTCGGCGAGCTGTACGGCCTGGCCGAGCTGGACGACGAGGACGTCGAAACGGTCGGCGGACTGCTCGCCAAGCTCCTCGGCCGGGTCCCGATCGCCGGGGCCACCGCGGAGGTCGATCTCTCCGACGACGCCTCGGACCCGGGCCTGAAGGCGCTGCGGCTGACCGCGGAATCCCCGGCCGGCCGCCGCAACAAGATCATCACGGTGCTGTGCGAGCCGGTGCGTCCGGCGGGCGCGAGTGCCGCCGAGGAGTCGTCCGCGGGCGGCCGCTCCGCCGGCTGAACATCCGGAGAATTCGGCGCGTAATTCCTGGTGATGCCGGGAATATTTCCCGCTGTCGCGCTCCGGGCGGCTACTTATCTCCAGTGCAGCAGAAATGTTCTGCAAGCCATATCCGAGGGAGCTGGATTCCGCGGCGGGCGCCGTGGAAGGATCTTCAAGCGGTCGCCGGCGCGTGGCCGCAATGCGTGAGAGAAATCTTGTAACGCAGGTTGCCCCGGCGACGGGGGACCGGGGCAACCACCTTCTTCCTCGGCCGCGGCGCGTCGTACGCACCGTCCGCGGCCCGGCCACCACAGCAGCGCAACCACTGGGCTCCGCGCCGGGTACAGCCCGGCCCTGGCCCCGGTCTGCTGCCACCCTCGCCCGCAACGACGCGGCACATCTGGTGCCCGGCCGCCGGACGGCCCGCCGCCCCTTGGCACCGTCCTCCGCCGCCCCGCATATGCTCGCCCGTATGAGCGAAGCCGCACCGCTGGACCCCGAAGACCGCAAGATCATCACGCTCGCGCGCTCGGCGCGGGCCCGTAACGGTGTGCCCGAGGGCGCCGCCGTCCGCGACGAGACCGGCCGCACCTATGTCGCCGGCACCGTCGCTCTGGACTCGCTGCAGCTCAGCGCGCTGCAGACGGCCGTCGCGATGGCCGTCGCCAGCGGGGCCACGTCCCTGGAGGCGGCGGCCGTGGTCACCGACGCCGAGCGCGCCACCGACGCCGACCGCGCGGCCGTACGGGACCTCGGCGGCCCCGGGACGCCGGTGCTGGTCGCGGGCCTCGACGGCACCCTGCGCAGCACCGTCCCGGCGGGCGGGAACCCGGCCTGAGCCGGGCAGCGGTACGACGGCGTACGGGGCGGCCCGCCGGCACCGGAGGGCCGCCCCGGGCCGTCCGCGCCCACCCGAGGCCGTCTCCGGACCGGGGTGGTCGGAGGCGCGCCCGGGATCGGGGAGAATGGGCGCCATGAGCGTTCGTACCGAGTCCTCCGCCGCGCACCGCGCGGGCTTCGCCTGCTTCGTCGGCCGTCCCAACGCGGGCAAGTCGACCCTGACGAACGCGCTCGTCGGCACGAAGGTGGCCATCACCTCCAACCGCCCGCAGACCACCCGCCACACGGTCCGTGGCATCGTGCACCGCCCCGAGGCCCAGCTGGTCCTCGTCGACACCCCTGGCCTGCACAAACCGCGCACGCTGCTGGGCGAGCGGCTGAACGATGTCGTCCGCACCACCTGGTCCGAGGTCGATGTGATCGGCTTCTGTCTGCCCGCCGACCAGAAGATCGGCCCCGGCGACCGCTATATCGCCGGCGAGCTGGCCGACATCAAGAAGACCCCCAAGGTCGCCATCGTCACCAAGACCGACCTGGTCGATTCCAAGGCACTGGCCGCCCAGCTGATCGCCATCGACCAGCTCGGCAAGGAGCTGGGCATCGAGTGGGCCGAGATCATCCCGGTCTCGGCCGTCGGCGACACTCAGGTGTCCCTCCTCGCCGACCTGCTGGTCCCGATGCTCCCCGAGAGCCCGCCGCTCTACCCCGAGGGCGACCTCACCGACGAGCCCGAGCAGGTCATGGTCGCCGAGCTGATCCGCGAGGCCGCGCTGGAGGGCGTCCGCGACGAGCTGCCGCACTCCATCGCGGTGGTCGTGGAGGAGATGCTCCCGCGCGAGGACCGCCCCGCCGACAAGCCGCTCCTCGACATCCACGCGAATGTCTACATCGAGCGCCCCAGCCAGAAGGGCATCATCATCGGCCCCAAGGGCAAGCGCCTGAAGGAGGTCGGCATGAAGTCCCGCAAGCACATCGAGGCTCTGCTGGGCACGCCCGTCTTCCTGGACCTGCACGTCAAGGTCGCCAAGGACTGGCAGCGCGACCCGAAGCAGCTGCGCAAGCTGGGCTTCTGAGCCTGCTCCGGCCCCGGGCCTGATCCGACCGATCCGCGGTCAGGCCCTACGCCACGCCCCGGATCCTGCGCACCAGCAGCGCCCCCAGCAGCCCGATGGCCGCCGCGACGCAGTACAGCACCCGGTAGCCGCCGAGGTGCTGCACGATCGGCGCGGCCAGCGCCGGGGCGGCCACCTGTGGCAGCGAGTTGGCGATATTGATCAGGCCCATGTCCTTGCCGCGGTGTGCGGCGGCCGGCAGCACCTGTGTCATCAGCGCGAAGTCGACGGAGGTGAAGACGCCGAAGCCGACCCCGAGCAGCGCCGCGGCGCACAGCGCCCCCGGCCAGGTCTGCCACCCGGCCAGCAGCCCGGTCGCCACCGTCATGAGCACCCCCGCCCACAGCACGAACGGCTGCCGGCGCCCGATCCGGTCCGACCAGAGGCCCCCGACGACGACCGTGCCGAGCAGGGTCACGGCGTTGACGGCGGTCAGCACCAGCACCCCGCCGTCCGGGTCCGGGCGGTGCAGCACATCCCGCAGGTAATACAGCAGGTACAGCAGCGCCAGCGCGTTGCCGAGGTTGATCAGGAACCGGGTCAGCCAGGCCCACCCCAGATCGGGGTGGCGGCGCGGGCTGATCCAGAATCCGGCGAGCACGGCCCGCGGGGTCAGCGCCGGCCGCCGCCCGGCCGGCAGCACCGGGTCCCGGTGCAGCAGCACATACGGGAGCGTGCCCAGCACCGCGAAACCGGCACAGGCGAGATAGCCCGCGACCACACCGCCCGCGACCGTCGCCAGCCCCGTCCCGGCCACCACCCCGAGAATCTGCGCGGCCCCCAGCCAGCCGCCCACCGCCCCGCGCTGCCGCTGCGGCACCCGGTCGGGCACGGCCGCGGTGATCGCCGCGAAGGCCGCATTGAGGGTGAGCTGCACCAGACACCACCCCAGCACCATCGCCGGCACCGCGCCCGCCCCGGCCAGCAGCACCAGCGCACCGGCCCCGCCCAGCACCCCCGCGAGGATCCACGGGGTACGCCGCCCGAACCGCGAGGCCGTACGGTCCGACAGCGCCCCGAACAGCGGGTTGGACACCATCGAGACGACGGCTCCCGCGCCCGTCACCCACGCCAGTACCGACTCCTTCGCCGTGCCCGGCGGGGCGAGCTCCGCGGCCTGCAGGGCGAGCAGGATCTGCAGCGGTCCGTACCACCCGACCCAGATCGCCCCGTTGGCCAGCGACAGCGAGGCGGTCCATCCGCGCCCGGCCCGCTCCGTCGGCTCCGTGAGCGCCTCCGGAGCGGCGGGGCGGCTCATCCCCGGGCCTGTGCCCGGAGGGCGTCGCGCAGCCAGCGGAACGACGCCTTGGGCGTCCGCTCCAGCGTCGCGTAGTCCACGTGCACCAGCCCGAACCGCCGGGCGTACCCCTCCGCCCACTCGAAGTTGTCCATCAGCGACCAGACGAAGTAGCCCCGGACATCCACCCCGGCCGCCATGGCCGCGTGCAGCGCCCGCAGATGGCCGTCCAGGAACGCGATCCGCTCCCCGTCCTCGACCCCCTCGTACGCGCACCCGTTCTCGGTGATCACGACGGGCGGCAGCCGGTCGCCGTACCGCTCCTGGAACGACACCAGCAGCTCGGTGAGCGCCTCCGGCACCACCGGCCAGCCGAAATCGGTCCGGGGATACCCCTCGATCTCCTGGGGCGCAAAGGGCAGTTCGGGCGGCAGCCGGATCCCGCCGAAGTCGGCCGCCCCCGCCCCCTCGGCCCCCGGGGCGCCCACCAGCGTCGGCTGGTAGTAGTTGATCCCGTACCAGTCCAAGGGCTGCGAGATCACCTTCAGATCGTCGGCGACCGGCCCCGGCAGCAGGGCCGCCAGCTCCTCGTCCGGATACCGGCCCAGCAGCACCGGCTCCGCGAACAGCCGGTTGAGCAGCAGGTCGTAGAGGCCGGCCGCCGCGGTGTCCGCCTCCGACGCGCTCGCTGTCCACGTCGGCCCGTGCGAATTGGCGATCCCGATGCTGGTCGCCCCGCGGGCCCGCAACGCCTGTACGGCCAGCCCGTGCCCCAGCAGCTGATGATGGGCCGCCGGCAGCGCCTCGAACAGCAGCTGCCGCCCCGGCGCATGCTGTCCCAGCCCGTAGCCCAGCAAGGTCAGTTCGGCCGGCTCATTGAGGGTGATCCACCGCTGCACCCGGTCCCCGAGCCGCTCCGCCACCACCTCCGCGTACGCCGCGAACTTCTCGGCCGTCTCCCGGACGAGCCACCCGCCGCCCTCCTCCAGCGCCTGCGGGGTGTCCCAGTGGAACAGCGTCGGCACCGGTGCGACTCCCGCCGCCAGCAGCGCGTCCACCAGCCGGTCGTAGAAGTCCAGCCCGGCCTTGCTGACCGCCCCGCCCCCGTCCGGCACCACCCGCGGCCAGGCCACCGAGAACCGGTACGCCCCGACCCCGAGCTCCTTCAGCAGCCCCACGTCCTCGCGATAGCGGTGGTAGTGATCGGTCGCCACCCGCGCATCCGACCCGTCCTTGATCCGCCCGGCCTCCGCCGCGAACACATCCCACGCGGACCGCCCCCGCCCGCCTTCCGCCACCGCCCCCTCGATCTGCGCGGCGGACGTGGACACCCCCCACACGAAGTCACGGGGGAAGCGGGGCAGGGCGGAGGGCACCGGTTCGGTCGTCATGGGCCGGATCTTTGTAACCGGCGGTAACGGTGTCAAGAGGGCCGTGGTACCCAGGAGTTGAGGGGTGGCAGGGGCGGCGGGTGTGCAATCACCCCGCCTCGGGGACGTCCGGCACCTCGGTCGGCAGACCGGCCCACGCGCTCAAGAGTTGGTTGATCTGCTCGCGGCTGAGCGCGCCCTGGAACGTCCCTACGTCGTCGATGGCCACTGACCAGTGGTCCCCGAAGGTGCCACGGTTTTTGGCCCGGCCGATCTGGAGGGACCAGTGACGAGAGCGCGCCACAGCGCGCCGCCCCGGCCCTTGCCGGAGGTCCGGGCCCCGCGCAGCCGTCCCGTGGAGGCGCCTACGCGCCTTCCTTCATCACCTTCGTGATCAACGACCGCTGTTCCTTCGTGAGGCGCGGGTCGGAGCAGTAGACCGTCCGGCCGTCGACGGTGATCTGGTAGCTGAAGCCGTCCGGGACTCCGACGGGGGGTTCGGTGCGGGCCGTGGCGACGGCTTGTTTGGCCAGGTCCTGCCAGTCGTCGGCGTCGGGGCGGCCCGAGGTGTCGATCTCGGCGCGGCGGTCGACGCCCGCAAAGCCTCCGGTGCGATGGACGTGAATGCGCATAACGGACTCCTCCGACGTCTTCGACGGACACCTACCCCGTAAGGCCACGGTAATCGTGCGCGGGGCGGAAGGCGCTGCCGAATCCCCCGCCCCGCGCACCCGGTGCCGCTACTTCGTGGTGACGCCGACCTGTGTCCAGGCCTTGACCATCGCCTCGTGCTCGTCGCCGGCGCCGAAGCGGGCCTGGGCGGCCTTGACGGTGAGGGTGGCGAAGTCGGTGAACGTGGCGGTCTTGGTGAGCTCGCCACCGGTCAGCACGTCGTACCAGATCTGCCCGGCGCGCTCCCAGGCCTTGCCGCCGATGGCGGTGGCGGCCAGGTAGAACGCGTGGTTGGGGATGCCGGAGTTGATGTGCACGCCGCCGTTGTCGCTGGTCGTCTTGACGTAGTCCTTCATGGCGGCGGGCTGCGGGTCCTTGCCGAGCACGTCGTCGTCGTAGGCGGTGCCCGGGGCCTTCATCGAGCGCAGGGCGGTGCCGGTGACGTTCGGGCCGAGCAGCTCGGCGCCGATCAGCCAGTCGGCCTGGTCGGCGGTCTGGCCGAGGGCATACTGCTTGATCAGTACGCCGAAGACATCGGAGACCGACTCGTTGAGGGCGCCGGACTGGCCCTGGTAGTCGAGGTTGGCGGTGTACTGGGTGACCCCGTGGGTGAGCTCGTGGCCGATCACGTCGACGGCGATGGTGAAGTCCTTGAACAGGTCGTTGTCACCGTCACCGAAGACCATCCGCTCGCCGTCCCAGAAGGCGTTGTCGTACCGCCGGCCGTAGTGGACGGTCGCGTTGAGCGGCAGTCCGGCGCCGTCGATGGACTTGCGGCCGTAGATCTTGAGGTAGAGGTCGAAGGTGGCGCCCAGACCGGCGTGCGCGCGGTTGACGGACGCGTCCTTGGACGGGCCGTCGGATTCGCTGCGCACCTTCTTGCCGGGCAGGTCCTCGTGGTGGCGGGCGTCGTAGATGGTGCGGTTCGGCTTGTCGGCGCCGGCCCCGGGCTCGCCGGGGGTGAGGCCGCCGCGGGCGGCGATCGCGCGGCGCTCGGTGCGCCGTACGTGGTCGTGCTCCAGGGTGCGGCGGGCCGGCTCGTGCCGCTCCGGGTCGTCGGACTGGGCCAGGTTGTCGAGGATGTGCGGCGGGATGATCGAGCAGAAGACGGGCGTGTGGCAGGTGGCGGAATCTGGCTGCGCGTCGTTGAGGTCCATGCACAAACGGTGGCACTGTGTAATGCCGCTGTCACTGCCTGCGTCCAAGATTCCCGTAAAAGTGTGGTTGGTCGCATTTAGGCCGTAACGTCCGGCCGGTCCCGCATACTGATACGCGACCGCCATGCAGGGCGTACCTCAGCTAGGGTGCTGTGCATCATGCGTTTCGGGCTGCTTCTCCTTAGCTGCCGCGGCGAGGGCCTGTAGTCGTAGGCCGACCCCCTCCCCGCGGAGTTCGGTGTTGCGATCTATCGCCCCGTCGGCCTCTCCCTGGCTCTTCTGGAGCAGGGGGACCCCCAGCGGACATACGAGGAGCCCTACGCACCATGACGAATCCGTCGAGCCCCGCAGGCAATGCCGTCGGCCGGCCCACCCCGGTCACCAACGCGACGCAGCTGCAGCGGCCCTCCGGGATGCCGGTCCACAAGTACGGCCGTTACGAAGCGGTCGACATCCCTGACCGCACCTGGCCGGACAACCGCATCACCGTCGCGCCCCGCTGGCTCTCCACCGACCTGCGGGACGGCAACCAGGCGCTGATCGACCCGATGTCGCCGGCTCGTAAGCGCGAGATGTTCGACCTGCTGGTACGCATGGGCTACAAGGAGATCGAGGTCGGCTTCCCCTCCTCCGGGGAGACGGACTTCGCGTTCGTCCGCTCGATCATCGAAGAGGGCGCGATCCCCGAGGACGTGACGATCTCCGTCCTGACGCAGGCCCGCGAGGAGCTGATCGAGCGCACCGTCGAGTCGCTGCGCGGCGCCCACCGCGCCACGGTGCACCTGTACAACGCCACCGCACCCACCTTCCGCCGGGTCGTCTTCCGCGGCTCGAAGGAGCAGGTCAAGCAGATCGCCGTGGACGGCACCCGGCTGGTCATGGAGTACGCCGACAAGATCCTCGGCGACGAGACGATCTTCGGCTACCAGTACAGCCCGGAGATCTTCACCGACACCGAGCTGGACTTCGCGCTGGAGGTCTGCGAGGCGGTCTGCGACGTCTGGCAGCCCGAGGCGGGCCGCGAGATCATCCTGAACCTGCCCGCCACCGTCGAGCGCTCCACGCCCTCCACCCACGCCGACCGCTTCGAGTGGATGGCGCGCCACCTGTCCCGGCGCGAGCACGTCTGCCTGTCCGTACACCCGCACAACGACCGGGGCACCGCCGTCGCCGCCGCCGAGCTGGCGATCATGGCGGGCGCCGACCGTATCGAGGGCTGTCTGTTCGGGCAGGGCGAGCGCACCGGCAATGTCGACCTGGTGACGCTGGGCATGAACCTGTTCTCCCAGGGCGTCGACCCGCAGATCGACTTCTCGCAGATCGACGAGATCCGTCGCACCAGCGAGTACTGCAACCAGATGGAGATCCACCCGCGCCACCCCTATGCGGGCGATCTGGTCTACACCGCCTTCTCCGGCTCCCACCAGGACGCCATCAAGAAGGGCTTCGACGCCATGGAGGCCGAGGCCACCGCCGCCGGCAAGACCGTGGACGACATCGAGTGGGCGGTCCCGTACCTGCCCATCGACCCCAAGGACGTCGGCCGGTCCTACGAGGCCGTCATCCGCGTCAACTCGCAGTCCGGCAAGGGCGGTATCGCCTACGTCCTGAAGAACGACCACAAGCTGGAACTGCCGCGCCGGATGCAGATCGAGTTCTCCCGGATCATCCAGGAGAAGACCGACGCCGAGGGCGGCGAGGTCACGCCCACCGCCATCTGGTCGGCCTTCCAGGACGAGTACCTGCCCAACCCCCAGGACCCGTGGGGCCGCATCCAGGTCAAGAACGGGCAGACCACCACCGACAAGGACGGCATCGACACCCTCACCGTCGAGGCCGAGGTGGACGGTGCGGAGACGGTGCTGGTCGGCACCGGCAACGGCCCGATCTCCGCGTTCTTCCACGCACTGCAGGGCATCGGCATCGACGCGCGGCTGCTGGACTACCAGGAGCACACCATGAGCGAGGGCGCCTCCGCACTGGCCGCCTCGTACATCGAGTGCGCGATCGGTGACAAGGTGCTGTGGGGCATCGGCATCGACGCCAACACCACGCGCGCCTCGCTGAAGGCCGTCGTCTCCGCCGTGAACCGCGCGGGCCGCTGACGACCCCGGCAGTACGCCCTTCTCCTGCGCCCCCGCAGCTCTCCGCGAGCCGCGGGGGCGCCGTTGTGCGACCCCGCCACCTGAAGGTGGGGTTTGGACCCCGCGCAGATCACGGTGAGTAAGTAGCTCAGTACTTTTGGTGACCAGCGCTCGTCGGACAGGCCGCGGCGCGGACACCAAGGACGTGCAGATGAGCAGATATGGCATGCCCGCAATCTCCCGGCTGGCCGTCGCGGCGGTTGCCTCGCTTGCCGTGGCGGCCTCCGCATTCGCCCCGGCGGCGTCCGGAACCCCGGCCCGGGCGGCGGACCGCCCGGAGTATGTGGCGCTCGGCGACTCGTACAGCGCCGGGGTGTTCGTCCGCCCCTGGGAGGAGCACGACGGCTGCGGCCGCTCCGGGCGCAACTACCCGCATCAGGTGGCCGGTCAGCTCGGACTTGAGCTGACGGATGTGACCTGCGGGGCCGCCGAGGTGGTCGACGGGGTCCTGGCGCCCCAGCCGGCGTCCAAGATCTACGGGCCGCCGACCATCCCGCCCCCGGGCGGCTGGTCCGATCTGCCCCCGCAGACCGATGCGCTGTCCCCCGACACCGACTACGTGACCGTCGGCATCGGCGGCAACTCCCTCGGTTTCGGGTCCATCGTGAGCAAGTGCCTCGAACTGGGCGCCACCAAGCCCTTCCAGCTCAGGCCCTGTACCAACCACTACAGCAACGGTGGTGCGGGCGAGGGGTGGCTCGAGGAGCGGTTCACGCAGCTCGACACCGACCTCGCCCGCATGATGACGGTGATCCACCGGCGCGCACCGCATGCCCGGGTCGCCGTCGTGGGCTATCCGGCCATCGTCCCGGACAACTCCGGCTGCACGTTCGGGCACTGGAACCAGCTCGGCAGCGTCAAGAAGGGCGATATGCCCTGGCTCGACGGCCTCGAACTGCGCCTGAACGCACTGCTGGAGAAGCACGCCGCGTACCACGCCGCGACCTACGTCGACACTTACGGGCCGAGTGCGGCGCACGGGGTGTGCGAGAGCGGCGACGCGAAGTGGATGTACGGCATCAAGGACAACCTCACGGGTGACGGCGGCCAGACCGACCCGCAGAACGAGCTGTGCCGTTCCCTCCCCGGTGCCGGCGAGGCCTGCACCTTCGTCCACCCCAACGCCCGCGGCCTGGACAACCAGACACGACAGGTGAGCCGGGCGCTGATGACCTCGTAAGGCTGACGCCGGTCCCGGCGCGGCCCTGCCGCACCCCCACCGTTTTGGCCAAGCCGGGCCCCGCCACGAGCGGCCCCCTCGGCCGCCCCACCCGTCGCCTGCCTCCTCATGGCCATGCTCTTCACGGCATCCATAGGCCCCGCCCCCTACCTTCCGGAGGGGCGGGGTCCTTCGTCATCCGGCCAGTTGTCCGGTACGAGGTGCTGACGCCGCATCACACATGTGGCTAACATCACGTCCCATACGACGAGGGGGCCAAGGGGGTACTCCCCAGCTACCGCTGGGGGACCCCACCCGTGTCCCGAGGGCCACGGGTGAGTTACGGAGGGCTGACGCGATGCACAAGATGTGTGTGATGGGCGTGCGCACGTCCTGGCGGACCGTCGCCGATGGCGAGTTCTTCTGCCCGGACTGCGGCGGCGACCGCAACTACCTCCGCCGGACCGGCCGTCGCCGGTTCACCCTCCTTGGCCTCCCGCTGCTCTCCCGCGGCGCCGCCGGACCGGTCCTGGAGTGCTCCGCCTGCCACGGTCACTTCGGCCCGGACGCCCTGGACCACCCCACCACCCTCCGCTTCTCGGCGATGCTCAGGGACGCCGTCCACACCGTCACCCTCGCGCTGCTGGCCGCCGGCGGCACCTCCTCCGGCGCGGTCCGCGACACCGCCGTCGACACGGTCCGCGCCGCCGGCTTCGCGGACTGCTCCGAGGACGAGCTGCTGACCCTGCTCGCCGCCCTCGCCGCCGACACCGGCCGGCTGACCGGCACCTACGACGCGGTCACCGGCGGCCACTGCGGCCACCAGGGCCCGGACCCGTGCGGCACCGCGCTGGCCATAGAGCTCCATGAGGCGCTGGAGCCGCTGGCCCCGCATCTCGCTCCGGCGGGCCGGGAATCGCTCCTCCTCCAGGGCGCCCGTATCGCCCTCGCCGACGGCTCCTACACACCCGCGGAACGCGAGGTGCTGAGCACGGTCGGCAGCGCCCTGATGCTGCGCCCCGCGGAGATCAACCGGCTGCTGGCGGCGGCGCGTACGCCGTCCTGAGTCCTTGAGAACGCCGGCGGACGTGGGGGCGGACTGTCGTCGCCCCCACGTCCGTCGGCCGGGCCCGCTAAGTCACTGCTTGGCGCCATAGTTTTTCAGGCTTTCCTGGCATCCAGGAACCGGGGAGTCTTCGGTGCAGTAGATCAATATGTCGGCCTTGCCATCTACACCCGATACTGGTGCGATGGCCGCGCCTTTACCGGTCCATTTGGTCCCGAATTCGTTGGTGAATTCATGAAGCCCGACCGTTGTCTTGGTCGCCCGGCTAGTCGCTACCCAGCCCTTCTGTAGGTTGGGAATTTCATACGCGACAGTTTGGCCCTCTGTTGCAGTTGTGGTATGGCTTTCGCCCCATGTTGTCTGGTACTGGAGGCTGACCTCAACCTGAATTGGGCTCTCTTTTCCTGTTCCGACCTTCGTGGTGACTCCCAGGGTGTTCGAGACGCTGGTCGTGGTCGCCTCGGAATACTGCCAATTAAAGCTGCACGTCATTTTTGAACTTTTGCTGGCGTTAAAGCAGAACGGGGAGCTGCCGTCCTTGTCGCTGCTCACGGAGACAATTTGCCAAGGCTCGTTCGTGGCCGCGATTGACGTCTTGTCGACGATTTTGTAGGTGGCCTTGATGAGATCCGACCCGGAGTTGAACTGCGTCAGGGCGTAGTTGGTGACCAGGTCCTCGAATTTTTGACCATTGGTGGGGTTTCCGTACCCGCTGTCGCGGTCTTCCAGGCCAGACCACTTCTGGTTGTCGCCGTTATTGCAGTCGTAGAGAATTACAGGGGTTTTGTCGTCGCTGCTCCTGCCCCTGACGTCCAGGCATTTTTTTGGGAATTTGACGTTCCGGATCATGTAGTATCTTTCATCACCCGTCGGTTGGGCGTACCACGACTGTTTTTCGTTCTGGCTGTCGCAGTCCCAAAGGACGACGTGGTAGTTGCTGGTGTCGACATCGGTACACTTATTGGCGGAGTGGTGGAACATGTGGAACGTGCCGTTGTCGGCGGGTCTGATGTCCCACTGGAGGTCGCTGTCCAGTCCCCTGCTTATGGCGAGCTCGGTGCCGTTGGCTGAGGACCCTGCGTCTGCCCGTTGCAAGTACCCCCCCGATTTCGCCAGAAGGTTCTTGCACCCCGTGCGGGAACCCCAGTCGCAGCGGTTCTCGCTCGCGCGGGCTGTTCCGGCGGCGAGTGGTGATGTGGCGATGGCCAGTGCTGTGAGGAAGACACAGAGGAGTGTGGCCAGGCTGCGCAGCCCGGGTCTGCGGGGAATCGATTCGATGGTCACGATTGCTCGTCTCCTTCGGTGAACCGAGTTCGTTGAGTCGGCCCGATAGTCGGCCCGTTGTCCTCGCAGCACTGCCTCCAGGCTGCTGAGGGGCGCTTGACCGGCTGACTCGGTGTGCGTGACCACCAGGTCAGCTCGCTGTCCGCCCGCTCCGCTCCTGTTGTCCGCCGCGGGGTCTTCCTCAACGTAGGTTCGGGCGAGGGGCGTGCTATCCGTCAACTGACGTACATCTGGGTGGAGAAGGAGTTTGTCGGCCTTCTGCGTGCTCTCGGGGTGGGCGGGCCGGTGCCGACGGCCCCGCGACAACTGAGCATCATTCACCCGGCCGGCATCACAGAGCTTTCGGCTATCAGTCCCATAGGCAGACCCAGGAGGCCGCAGCCGCCGTCGACCGGGTGTCCGATGTTCCCTCGGGGCGCCTGCTGGTGGGGAGTACGAGCGCCTACGGCAACTATCTGCTCCTGCCGCTGCTCGCCCGCTTCGCCGAACGATTTCCTGATGTCGAGTGCCATGTGAGGATCGGCAACACCAGTGAAGTCATGGGGCAGTTGGCGGATGGTGAGGTGCGTCTGGCCGTTCTGCCAGGTGACGGGGTGGGGGCATCGCAGCATGTACGCAGGGAACGGATCCTTGACGAGGAGCTTCTCCTTGTCGCGCCTCCGGAACATCCGCTGGCCGATTGCGCGGTGACCCCGTCCGACCTGGAGCAACAGCAGTTCCTGTTCCGGGAAGAGGGCTCTGCCACGCGCCGGGCCCAGGATGACGCCCTGGCCCGCTGGGAGCTGTCGCCCGCGCAAAGTCCTCAGATCAGGGGGAACGAGACGCTCAAGCACGCGGTGATCGCCGGCCTCGGCATCGCGGTGATCCCGGAACGCTGCGTGGCCCGGGAACTACGGGAAGGACGCCTGGCTCGACTCCGGCCCGGCCCCGGGCTGCCCCCCCTGCGAGATCGTGCTGGCGACCTCCTGTGAGACGTCGCTCTCTGCGGCCGAGCGGGAATTCACCTGTCTGCTCCGTACCGTGAAGGATGCCTAGCCTCGTGGCCATGGCCGCCATGTTCTGATCGGGGTGAACCGGTCCGAGAGTCTGGGTCCGCCCGGCCTGCGGGCGGGCAACGGGGCGTCCCCGGTCGGGCAGCGGAAAACCCCGCCACCCCAAGCCGGGGGGACGGGGTCGGTACCGGGATCGGCCGGGCCGGTCAGGCCGGGGTCAGGTGGACCGGCAAGGTGCGCAGACCGCCCGAGATGAAGCCGCTGGTGGGTGCCAACTCGGACGGGGTGGCCAGTTGGAGATCGGGGAAGCGGGCGAAGAGGGCCGGGAGGGCGATCCGGGCCTCCATGCGGGCCAGCGGGGCGCCGAGGCAGTGGTGGACGCCGTGGCCGAAGGCGAGGTGCTCCTGGCGGGTCCGCCGGATGTCGAAGCCGGCGGCGGTGTCGCCATGGAACGCGGCGTCCCGGCCGGCCGCCGCGTACGCCGGGAGGATCGCCTCGCCCTTGCGGATGGTCGGGCCGTCCGGGATGTCGATGTCCTCCACGGCGAAGCGGAGCGGGAGGGCGGCGATGCTGGGGGCCCAGCGGAGGGTCTCCTCGATGACGTCGGCCCACGGGACCTGGCCCGACAGCACCAGCTTGAGCTGCTCGGGGTGGGTCAGCAGGGCGTGTACGGCGTTGCCGAGGAGATCGACAGTGGTCTCGTGACCGGCGCCGATGACGAGCAGGAGGGTGTCGAGCAGCTCCTGCTCGGTCATCCGCCGGCCGTCGTCGTCCCGCGCGGAGACCAGGAGGCTGGTGAGGTCGTCGGCCGGGTTCTCCCGCTTGGCGCCGACCAGTTCGGACAGCAGCGTATGGACGCCCGCCGCGGTGGCGGCGGCCTGCTCCGGGGTGGCCGTGGTGTCCATGATGGCCTCGACGAGGCGGGCGAGTTCGGCGCGCTGCTCGCCCTCCGGGAAGCCGAACAGCTCACAGATGACCTGCATGGGCAGCGGGTGGTTGAAGCGCGCCCGCAGGTCCAGGGGTTCGCCCGCGGGGTGCGTGGCGAGGTCGTCGAGCAGCGCCATGGTGATGCTCTCCACGCGCGGCAGGATCGCGTCGGTGCGGCGGGCCGTGAACGCCGGGGCGATCAGCTTGCGCAGCCGGCGGTGATCGGCGCCGTACGCGGTGAACATGTTGGTGACGCCGATCCAGGACTGCAGCCAGCTGCTGCGGATCTCCTCGCGCTGCCACTCGGGCCAGTGCTCCCGGGGGTTCTTGGAGACCCGGTCGTCGGTCAGCAGCTTCTTGAGGAGGGTGTGGCTGGTGACCGACCAGGCCTCGATCCCGCCGGGCAGCTCGGTCCGCGCCACCGGACCTAGCGCGCGGAGGCGGGCTGCCTCCCCGTGGATGTCGCTTCCGACCGGGTCGATGACGAAGGGCTGCTGTCCCTGTTGTGCCATGGAGTGGCTCCTGCCTGGTCGGGGGTGATCGGGGTGAAGCGGGCCGGGAGCCCGACGAGAGCCCGGTGGAACGCGCCGTTGCGCCACTGCAACTCACTTGCGTCCACGGCCAGTTCGATGTCGGAGAGCCAGGCCGTGAGCCGCTCGATCGCGGTGGTGGCGATCAGCAGCGCATGCCGCTTCACCGGGCAGGCGTGCGGACCGGCCGCCCAGGACAGATGCGAACCGCCGCCCGAACCGGGCGTCCCCAGTGACGTGGTGTCGAACTGGCTGTTGGCGGCCGCGTACGACACCATCACCAGCTGCCCCTTGCGCACCCAGGTGCCGTGGAAGAAGACATCACGGACCGGGAAGTGGGCGGAGTAGTTCGTCAGCGGCGGGTCGTTCCACAGCACCTCGTTGATGGCGTCGTGCGCGGTCAGCGCGCCGCCGGACAGGGTGTGGTAGTAGCGGTCGTCGGACAGCATCCGCGACAGCGCGTTGCCGATGAGGTTGGCGAGCGGTTCGTTGCCCGCGCCCATCGTGAGGATGACGTTGTGGATCAGTTCCTCGTCGCTGAGCGCGTTGGGGTGATCCATGAACCACGACGTCAGGTCGGCACCGCGCTCGGCCTTCTTGGAGCCGACCAGCTCCATGATGTAGTTCGTGTACGCCTCGTTGGCGGCCGCGGCCTCCTCGGGGGAGGTGCCGTCCAGCATCCCCGCGATGGCCTCGATCAGCCGGTCGCTGTAGGAGTCGGGCATCCCGAAGAGGTTGTTGAACATCAGCAGCGGGATCAGCCGCGCGTAGTCGGCGATCAGATCGACCTCGCCGTGCGCCCCGAAGCGCTGGATCAGGGTGTCCGCGGCGTGGTGGACGCGGGCCCGCAGCTCATGCGGCTCGACCAGCTTGAAGCTGTCGACGACGACGTCCCGGTAGCGGACGTGCGCCGGCCCGTCGGCGTAGAAGATGTTGGGACGCCACATCAGCATCGGCATGACCGGCGAGTCCGCCGGCACGGTCGTCATCCACTCGCGGGAGTCCTTGGACCAGGTGCTGTCGTCGTGCAGCAGGTCGAGGGCCGCCCGGTAGTCGGTGACCAGCATCGCGGGCACCTCCGGCGCGATCTCGACCGGTGCCAGCGCGCCGTACTGGCGCAGCTGTGCGTAGATGCGGTGCGGGTCGGCGGCGAAGTCCGGTCCGTAGAGCTTCACCGGCGAGTGGGCGTCGGCAGGTGCCTGCTGGTACGGGGCGGCGGCGTGCGCCGGGCAGCCCGGTGGCGGTGCGGCTCCCGGCTGGTGCGGGGAAGTCACGGGTTCGGATTCTCCTCGGGGGTGTGGGCCAGGACGTGCCCGACGAGCGCGATCAGCGCATCGACGGACTGCTCCTGGTCGCGGGCATCGCATAGCACCAGCGGCGTCTCGGGGTGCAGATCGAGCGCCTCGCGGAGCTTTTCGACGTCGTACTGGGGCGCGTCGGGGAAGGTGTTGACCGCGACCGCGTAGCGCAGCCCGGCCTCCTCGACGATGTCCATCACCTCGAAGGAGTCCGCCAGCCGGCGGGTGTCCGCGAGGACGAGGGCGCCCAGTGCGCCGCGGGCGATGTCCTGCCACAGGGGACGGAAGCGCTTCTGGCCGGGCGTGCCGAACAGATACAGCACCAGGTCCCCGGGCAGGGTCAGCCGCCCGAAGTCGATGGCGACGGTGGTGGTGGTCTTGTCCCGGACTCCGGCGAGATCGTCGACGGTGGCGCCGGTCTGGGTCATGACCTCCTCGGTGTGCAGCGGCGGGGTTTCCGACAGCGCACGGATGAGGGTGGTCTTGCCGACCCCGAACGGTCCCGCGATCAGCAGTTTGACCAGTGTCTGGTTCTCACCGGAGAGGTACATGCTGCCGGTGCTCGCGCCGGTGCCGGGGCTAGGACTTGAGAGAGCGGAGTCCATCGAGAACCCTCTCCAGGATGTGTCGGTCGAATTGCTCGGCTTCGGGGATAGGGGCACGGGCGTGCAGCCGCCCGGCATCGACGAGATCGGCCACCAGCACCTTCACCACGCTCACGGGCAGGTGAAGGTGGGCGGCGACCTCGGCCAGAGACAGCGCCCCGGGCTGCAGCAGCTCCAGGATGCGGTGCTCCTCCGGACGTACCTCACTGGTGATCGGCATCCCCACGCTGTGCAGCAGGGTGAGCCGGTCCAGGGTGTTGCGGCTGGGCTGGGCGCGTCCGCCGGTCGCCAGATAGGCCGGTACGAGGCGCCTGCCGCTGCTCTGGCGCGGGGTCATGCCGGGTTGCCGAGGTCCCGTGCCCGGCTGTTCATGACCTTGTTGCCCAGGGTCGTCACCTGGACCTGCATATGGTGTGCGACCACACCCATGTTCACCTCCGGGCCGGCGAAGACGGCCAGGCAGGTGTTCTCGCCGGCCGGTATCGCGAAGACGAAGCCTTCATCGGACTCGATCACGGTCTGCCGCAGCCGGGTGTCGTCCTTCTCGGCGAACGCCGCGGTCACGGCACGTCCCGCACCCTGCAGCGCGGACATCATCGCGGCGACACCCTCGGCGGAGTCCCGCTTCAGACCGGGCGAGGAGCCCTCGATGAATCCGTCGCCGGAGATCACGGCTGCGTGAATAACATGCGGCAACTCCAGGAGGGGTGCCAGCACCCAGGACTTGTCCTCGGCAACACGGCGGCGGGTGGGGCTGTTCATGACTAAGCGTTCCCTTCGGGACTGCGAGGGGGTTCTGACTGGGCGGCTGCCCGGCCGGATTCGGTGCCGCGCTGGAGCGCGGCCCAGCGGGTTCCGGTCTCTTCCGGGGAGCGCTCGGGAGCCGACTCGGTGCGCGCGGCACTCTCGTCGAGTTCGGACACGGGCTTCCGGCGCCGCCGGCGCGGGAGTTCCCCTTCGGCCGGCTGGGCGGGTGCCTCGTAGGAGGGGGCGGGCGCGGGCTGCGCGGCGGGCGCGGCGGCCTGCGGCGGCGGCGTTGCGGAGCCGGTGGGCAGCACGGAGGAGGAACGATCCGGCACCGCGGAACGGTGTGGCAGGGGAGCCATCACGGACATCGGCTGGGCGCTCTCGTCGAGGACGGTGAGGAGGGGGTCGCCCGGGATGTACACGACCGCACGCACCCCGCCGTACGGCGAGGGCTCGACATGCACGCCGAAGCCGTACTGGCGCACCAGCTGACCGGCCGCCGCGAACCCGGACCGCGGCGGGTCACCGAGCTGGGTCAGCAGCAGGTTCTCGTCACCCGACAGCAGCTCCATCGCCGCCTTGATCTCGTCGTCGTGCATCCCGACGCCGTAGTCGTCGACGATGACCGAGGCGCCGCGGTTGCCCTGCTGGAGGGTGATGGTGACGGGCAGTTCACGGTGCGAGTGGTGCAGCGCGTTGGCCAGCAGCTCGGTGACGGTGATCGCGATCGGCTCCACGGCCCGTGCGACCACGGCGACCGGGTCACGCAGCTGGTTGCTGATGTTCACGCGCTCGTAGCCGCGCAGCCGGGAGGTGGCGCCGACGACCAGCTCGGCGAGGTAGGAGTCCTCGCGGGTCAGGCCCGGCCAGGCGCCGCAGACGACGCCGGTGGCCTGGATGCGCCGCAGCGCCTGCTCGTTGAGGAAGTCGGCGTTCAGCAGATCCTGGGCGACGTTCGGGTCGTCGTAGCGGTGCTGCATCTCCTGCAGCGCCGACTGGAGCTGGTAGAGCAGCGCCTGGATGGTGGTGGTCGCCCCGCGGAGGGTGGACTGCGCGGCGGCGTCGACCCGCGCCCGCTCCTTGGTGATCGCGTCGCTGACCTGCTCCAGTACGGCGTTCAGCGCCTGGTCGGTCGCCGACGCGGTGAACCGCGCGTCCAGCAGTCCCGGAACGGGCACATGGGGATGGGCCAGCGCCAGCGTCAGATCGGGGAGCCGGGTACCGGCCAGATGCCGGATCTCGGCCTCGGTGGCACGCAGCCGGGCCGTCAGCTCCGTATTGCTGTGGAGCGTGGCGCTGTTCTGTTCCTCAGCGGCGGACAGGCGCTTTCTCAGGTCCGCGCGCTGCCTGCCCGCACGGATCGAGAGTGCCGCCAGGACCACGGCGGCGGCCGTACCTGTGCTGAGGCACCACAACAGCGCCTCCGGTATGGATGTCATCGGGATCCTCAATTGGGTACTGACTGGAACGGCCGGCCTTCACGGCGATGTGTTGCCGAACATTCACGGGATGCTACCGGGCAGTTGACGAGCTGTGAGGGCCACTTCCACGGGGCGACTGAGAAGTGCGGAAGGTCGTCTTCCGCCCGCGATGACCCGGACCATAACGTGATGTGGCCCCGTCATCCAGTGGGATGGCGGGGCCTTTGTGTCCCTGTTGTGTACGCCCGGTGAAAGCTGGTCAGGCGCCCGGGAAATGCCCGTCTTTGACGGCATCGGTGAAGGCGGCCCAGGCAGTCGCGGGGAAGACGATCGCGGCGCCGTGGGGAACCTTGCTGTCGCGGACGGGGACGAGGGCGGGGTGGGCGTCGGAGACCTCTACGCAGTTGTCGGAGGCGCCGCTGCTGTAACTACTCTTGCGCCACTGGGCGGTGGCCAGGTCGTATCGGCTCATGTGCTCCTGTAGCTCTCCGCCGCCGACTCGATCAGAGTCAGGGACGCCTCCGGCGACAGTGCGGCGGCCCTGAGGAGATCGTAAGTTGCCGTTGCGCGCTTCACCATGGCCGGATCGTCGAGCAGCTGACCCCAGAACATCCCCTCTGTATAGACGGTGGGTGGCTCGTCCGGGAATTCCATGAGCTTCATGGAGTGGGTCATGGCCGCGTGTGCACCTTGCGTGTAAGGGATCACCTGGATCAACACCTGACGGCTACGCACGAGCGCCGCGATGTGATCCAGCTGTCCAGCCATGCAGGCCGCACCACCGACCGGGATCCGCAGCGCATGCTCGTGCACGATTGCCCAATACTCCGGCCTTGTGCGGCTCTTGAAGAGGCGTGCGCGCTCCAGTCGGGCTGCGACCCTTTTGACCAGGACCTCGTCGGAGGCAAAGGGGTCGGCTTCCGCCATCACCGCGTGAGCGAACGCCGCCGTTTGCAGCAGTCCCGGTACCAGCGTGGTCTCGAAGTCGCAGATCTTGGTTGCGACAGCCTCCAGCTCTGCCACCGGCGCAAAATAGGACTCGTACGGCGACTCTTCGAGCAGCTTCCGGCACAACCGTTCGAAGAAACCGCCGGTTTGTAGAAGCCCGTCGATCTGGATCGCCATGTCCAGTCGCGGTCGGCGTTCCGCCGACTCGAACCTGCTGATCAACGTGCGGGAGGCGAACAGCTCCCGCGCCATCTCCTCCTGACGCAGGCCGGCTGCCTCCCGGCGGTTCTTGAGTTCCGAACCCCAGATTTCCCACCCGAGCTGTTGCGAAGCATTGGTCATGGCCCACCCCTTTCCCTGCAAGCGGTTGTCGTGCTGCTCTCCTTGCCGAGCCTAGTTCCGCAGCGTCACCCCGCGTGTGCGAACAGTGAAGGCGCTCGACCCGCTTCGCCCATGCGCGAGAATGGCGCCATGAGTCTGTTCCGCGACGACGGCATCGTGCTGCGCACCCAGAAGCTGGGTGAGGCGGACCGGATCATCACGCTGCTCACCCGGGGGCACGGCCGGGTCCGTGCGGTGGCCCGGGGGGTGCGGCGGACGAAGTCGAAGTTCGGGGCGCGGCTGGAGCCGTTCTCGCATGTCGATGTGCAGTTCTATGCGCGCGGCAGTGAGCTGATCGGGCGCGGGCTGCCGCTGTGTACGCAGAGCGAGACGATCGCGGCGTACGGCAGCGGGATCGTCACGGACTACGCCCGCTATACGGCCGGGACGGCCATGCTGGAGACCGCCGAGCGGTTCACCGACCACGAGGGCGAGCCCGCCGTGCAGCAGTATCTGCTGCTGGTCGGCGGGCTGCGGACGCTGGCCCGCGGGGAGCACGAGCCGCATCTGGTGCTGGACGCCTTCCTGCTGCGCTCGCTCGCCGTCAACGGCTATGCGCCGAGCTTCGACAGCTGTGCGCGGTGCGGGCTGCCCGGCCCCAACCGCTTCTTTTCGGTCGCGTCGGGCGGGGTGACCTGCGGCGACTGCCGGGTGCCGGGGAGCGTCGTACCCTCCTCTGAGGCCATTGGGCTCCTGAGCGCGCTGCTGACCGGCGACTGGGAGACCGCGGACGCCTGCGAGGCCCGTCATGCCCGGGAGGGCAGCGGGCTCGTCACGGCGTATCTGCACTGGCATATGGAGCGGGGCCTGCGCTCCCTCCGGTACGTAGAGAAATAGCGAAAACGACCTCAAGGCAAAACGCCCTCAAGACATATAGGAGACGTGGGCCGCATGGCACGACGCGGGATTCTGGGCCGTAATCGACGTGAGTACGAGACGCCCGAGCCGCACCCTTCCGGTGCGCGGCCGCCGAAGATCCCCGGTGAGCTCGTCCCGAACCATGTGGCGGTCGTCATGGACGGCAACGGCCGGTGGGCCAAGGAGCGCGGGCTGCCGCGCACCGAGGGGCACAAGGTCGGCGAGGGCGTCGTCCTGGACGTCCTCAAGGGCTGCATCGAAATGGGCGTGAAGAATCTTTCGCTGTACGCCTTCTCGACGGAGAACTGGAAGCGCTCGCCCGACGAGGTGCGCTTCCTGATGAACTTCAACCGCGATGTGATCCGGCGGCGCCGTGACGAGATGGACGCGCTGGGTATCCGTATCCGCTGGGTGGGGCGGATGCCGAAGCTGTGGAAGTCGGTCGTGCAGGAGCTCCAGATCGCCCAGGAGCAGACCAAGAACAATGACGCGATGACGCTGTATTTCTGCGTGAATTACGGCGGCCGGGCCGAGATCGCGGACGCGGCGGCGGCCATCGCGGCGGATGTGCGGGCCGGAAAGCTGGACCCGTCGAAGGTCAACGAGAAGACCATCGCGAAGTACATGTACTACCCGGACATGCCGGATGTGGACCTCTTCGTGCGGCCGTCGGGTGAGCAGCGGACCTCGAACTACCTGATCTGGCAGAGCGCGTACGCCGAGATGGTCTTCCAGGACATTCTGTGGCCGGATTTCGACCGGCGGAACCTGTGGGAGGCGTGCCTGGAGTACGCCAAGCGGGACCGCAGGTTCGGTGCGGCGCCGGAGCCGGAGGGCCGGCCGGCCAGCTGAGGGCGGCGGCCCCGACGGGTCATGCGTACGGGCCGCCTCCGGTCATCGGAGGCGGCCCGTACGCATGGCTGTTTTTGCTGCCGGCTACTGCTTCTCGGCCTTCCGGGCGGCGCACTCGCCGCAGGTCCCGAAGATCTCGATGGTGTGCGCGACGTCCTGGAAGCCGTGCTCCCGGGCGATCTGGTCGGCCCACTTCTCCACCGCGGGGCCCTCGACCTCGACGGCCTTGCCGCAGGCCCGGCACACGAGGTGATGGTGGTGATCGTCGGTGCTGCACCGGCGGTAGACCGCCTCGCCGTCGCTGGTGCGCAGCACATCGACCTCACCGGCGTCGGCGAGGGACTGCAGTGTCCGGTAGACGGTGGTCAGCCCGACGGAGTCGCCCTTGTGCTTGAGCATGTCGTGCAGCTCCTGTGCACTGCGGAACTCTTCGACCTCGTCGAGTGCGGCCGACACCGCGGTCCGCTGTCGCGTCGACCGGCCGCGTACCGGAGATCCCGCGCTCGTCGCCACCGTTGCCTCCCTAGGACGTCAGGACTTCCCCCTGCACGTGCGTCCCGCCATTGTGCCAGGTGATGAGCGGCTCCCCGGTGAGACGCTTACCGGTACACGCAACTGTCTGCCGACGGTGGTGCGCCGGCAGCCGGCTGCCCGTGCTCACCCGGTCACCCGCACATCGTCCGGGGCGGTGCGGTCGCCGGGTACCTCCAGAGTGCACCCCTTCGAGGCCTCTGCGGCAGCCCTTGCACGCTTTTTCGCGAGCGGCGCGGCGAGCCCGGTGAAGAGCACGAACAGTCCGATGGCGAACAGCACGATCGTGGCGCCGGACGGGACGTCCACGTAGTACGAGGTGGTGGTGCCCGTCAGGGTGACCGCGACACCGATCGCCACGGCCACCGAGAAGGTGACCGCGAAGCTGCGGCTGATCTGCTGGGCGGCCGCGACCGGGATCACCATCAGGGCGCTGACCAGCAGCAGACCGACGACGCGCATGGCGACGGTGACGGTGACCGCGGCGGTGACGGCGACCAGCAGATTGAGCAGCCGCACCGGCAGGCCCGTCACCCGGGCGAACTCCTCGTCCTGGCACACCGCGAACAGCTGGCGGCGCAGGCCGATGGTGATCGCCAGCACCAGGGCGGCCAGCACATAGATCGTCGTCATGTCCTGTGGCGAGACGGTGGTGATCGAGCCGAAGAGGTAGGTGCCGAGGTTGGCGTTGGAGCCCGCTTCGGAGAGGTTCATCAGCATCACCCCGCCCGCCATACCGCCGTAGAACAGCATGGCCAGCGCGAGGTCGCCGCGGGTCTTGCCGTACCAGCGGATCAGCTCCATCACGACGGAGCCGGCGATGGCGACGGCGGTGGCGACCCAGATGGGGCTGGTGTTCAGCAGGAAACCGAGGCCGACGCCGGTGAGCGCGACATGGCCGATGCCGTCGCCCATCAGGGCCTGGCGGCGCTGGACGAGGTAGATGCCGATGGCGGGGGCGGTGACGCCGACGATCAGGGCGGCGATCAGCGCCCGCTGCATGAAGGCGTAGTTCAGGATTTCCATGTCGGTCGACCTCGCGAAAGGGAGCCGGTGCTCGGGTGTCGGCTGGGGGTGCGGGGGGCGTCCCCCGAAGGTCGCGGCATCAGCTCAGCAGCCCCGTCCGGATCGGTTCCGCGGCCGCGTCGGCGTGCGGGTGGACATGGTCATGGCCGGGCAGCGCGTGCTGGCCCACGGCCTCGGGCGGCGGGCCGTCGTGGACGACACAGCCGTCCCGCAGCACCACCGCACGGTCGATCAGCGGCTCCAGCGGGCCCAGCTCGTGCAGGACGAGCAGCACCGTGGTGCCGCGGCCGACCTGTTCACGCAGGGCGGCGGCGAGCACTTCCTGGCTGGCCAGGTCGACGCCGGCCATCGGCTCGTCCATGATCAGCAGTTCCGGTTCACCGGCCAGCGCACGGGCGATCAGCACCCGCTGATGCTGCCCGCCGGACAGCGCGTCGACGGAGTCCTTGGCGCGGTCCGCCATGCCGACCAGCTCCAGCGCCCGGTGCACCGCGGCCCGGTCGGCCTTGCGCAGCATGCCCAGCTTCGTACGGGCCAGCCGGCCGGCCGTGACGACCTCGCGGACGGTGGCGGGCACACCGCCCGCCGCGGTGGTGCGCTGCGGGACATAGCCGATCCGGGCCCAGTCCTTGAACCGCCGGAACTCCGTGCCGAAGAGGTCCAGCTCACCGCCGGTGAGCGGGACCTGGCCGATCACGGAGCGTACGGCGGTGGACTTGCCGGAGCCGTTGGCACCGAGCAGCGCGACGACCTCACCGGACCGCACGGTGAGGTCGACACCGCGCAGCACGGGGCGGGCGCCCAGCGAGGCGGTCGCCCCGCGCAGGTCGATCACCGGCTGGGTGGGCGGCTGGTTCATGGTGGCCTCCGTCACGTGCGGTGCGGTGTCCGTCACTTGCTGCCGAGCGCCTTCTGCAGCGCGGCGAGGTTGGCCCGCTGCACACCGAAGTAGTCCTTGCCGCGGGACTTGGCGTTGATCCCCTCAAGGGGGTCGAGGACATCGGTCTTCAGGTGGAGGTCGCCGGCCAGGGCCTTGGCGGTGGCCGGGTTGGCGATCGTCTCGAAGAAGACCGTGGAGATGTGGTGCTCCCTGGCGAGGGTGTGCAGGTCCCTGATGCGCTTGGCGCTGGGCTCGGCCTCCGGGTCGAGTCCGCTGATGGCTTCCTCGGTGAGGCCGTAGCGCTCGGCGAGGTAGCCGAAGGCCGCGTGGGTGGTGAGGAAGGTGTCGGATGTGCGCTTCTTCAGGCCGTCCTTGAACTCGGTGTTCAGCCCGTCCAGCTTCTCCACCAGGGCGTCGGTGTTCTTCTGGTAGTCGGCCTTGTGGTCCGGGTCGGCCTTGGCGAGAGTTTTGTTGACGCCCTTGGCGACCTCGGCGTACTTCACCGGGTCGAGCCAGATGTGCGGATCCTTGCCGCCCTCGGACTCCGAGTGGGAGTGGTTGTCGCCAGTGGTGTGGTGGTGGCCGTCGACCTCGGTGCCGTGCTCTTCGAGGGAGGTGAGGGCGGCCGCGTCGGCGACGTTCTTGACGCCGGACTGCTCGACGGCCTCGTCCACGGCGGGCTGCAGGCCCTTGAGGTAGACGATTGCGCCGGACTCGCCGAGCTGGGCGGTCTGCTGCGGGGAGAGCTCCAGGTCGTGCGGCTCGACCCCCGGCTTCGTGAGGTCGGTCACCTCGACGTGCTTCCCGCCGATCTGCCGGGCGAGGAATTCCATGGGGTAGAAGGACGCTGTCACCCTCAGCTTGCCGTCCTCGGTGCGGGTGCCGCCCGAGGGGGAGCAGGCGGAGAGGGCCAGCAGGCTGAGCACCGAGACGCCGGCGAGGGTCGCGGTGGATATGGGACGGCGTATGTTCATGACAGTCATTTTCAACAATGTTGGAAACGATTGTCAACAACGGATGAACCGGTGTGAGCGGGGCGACAGTGGGCCAGAACCGATTTGATCCAGGGGGTACGGCCGCCGGTACCCTGAACTATTCGCCCGGCCGTCTTTTGACCACCACCCCTCATTGAGACGCTAGGGCGCCGCCCATCCATCGTTCGTCGTCGTAATGAAGAGAGCACCGTGGCCGCCGACAAGATCGATACCATCGTCAGCCTGAGCAAGCGCCGTGGCTTTGTATACCCCTGCAGTGAGATCTACGGCGGCTCCCGCGCTGCCTGGGACTACGGTCCGCTGGGCGTCGAGCTCAAGGAGAACATCAAGCGTCAGTGGTGGCGCGCCATGGTCACCTCGCGCGAAGACGTCGTCGGTCTCGACTCGTCGGTGATCCTGGCCCCCGAGGTCTGGCAGGCGTCCGGCCACGTCGCCACCTTCACCGACCCGCTCACCGAGTGCACCTCCTGCCACAAGCGCTTCCGTGCGGACCACCTTGAAGAGGCGTACGAGGCGAAGCACGGCAAGCTGCCCGAGAACGGCATGGCCGACATCAACTGCCCCCACTGCGGCAACAAGGGCGCCTTCACCGAGCCCAAGCAGTTCTCCGGCCTGCTCTCCACCCACCTCGGCCCGTCCCAGGACACCGCCTCGGTCGCCTACCTGCGTCCCGAGACCGCACAGGGCATCTTCACCAACTTTGCCCAGGTGCAGCAGACTTCCCGCAAGAAGCCGCCGTTCGGCATCGCGCAGATGGGCAAGTCCTTCCGCAACGAGATCACGCCCGGCAACTTCATCTTCCGGACCCGCGAGTTCGAGCAGATGGAGATGGAGTTCTTCGTCAAGCCGGGCGAGGACGAGCAGTGGCAGGAGTACTGGATGGCCGAGCGGTGGAACTGGTACCGCGACCTCGGCATCCGCGAGGAGAACATCCGCTGGTTCGAGCACCCGGCCGAGAAGCTCTCGCACTACTCCAAGCGCACCGCTGACATCGAGTACCGCTTCAACTTCGGCGGCACCGAGTTCTCCGAGCTGGAGGGTGTGGCCAACCGCACCGACTACGACCTGTCGGCGCACTCCAAGGCGTCCGGCCAGGACCTCTCGTACTTCGACCAGGAGGCCGGCGAGCGCTGGACTCCGTACGTCATCGAGCCGGCGGCCGGGGTGAACCGCGCGATGCTCGCCTTCATGCTCGACGCGTACATCGAGGACGAGGCGCCCAACGCCAAGGGCAAGATGGAGAAGCGCACCGTCATGCGGCTCGACCCGCGCCTGGCGCCGGTCAAGGTCGCGGTGCTGCCGCTGTCCCGCAACCCGCAGCTGTCGCCGAAGGCGAAGGGGCTGGCCACGGACCTGCGCAAGAACTGGAACATCGAGTTCGACGACGCGGGCGCGATCGGCCGCCGCTACCGCCGCCAGGACGAGATCGGCACGCCGTTCTGCGTCACGGTCGACTTCGACACCCTCGACGACAACGCGGTGACCGTGCGTGAGCGCGACACCATGAAGCAGGAGCGGGTCAGCCTGGACCAGATCCAGGCCTACCTGGGTGCGCGACTGCTCGGCTGCTAGTCCCGCGCGGGGCGGCGCCGGTCCCTTCGGGGGCGGTGCCCACCCGTGACCTCAAGCGCCGGTCGGGCTCGGATTCTCCGGGCCGGGCCGGCGCTTTTGGGTGCGGGGGTGCGGGTGCGGGTGGGGGCTGCGGGCTTTTGCGGGTGGGGTTGCGGGTGGGGCAGTGGGAATGCCTCCGGGAATGTCTTCCGGGAATGTCTTCCGGCGCCCCCACGTTGTGGCCCCGCAGGGGGGCCTCGCGACCCTTACGGGATGTGTTCGCCCGTCCCCTAGGCACCTTCCAGGCGTTGTTCTAGGCGCCTCGCGGCGGCCGCGAGGCGAGGCGGGCGCACAGGGCTACCAGAGGCAGTTCCGCTCCGACGGCCATGGACAGGGCGACGGCGAGTTCCGCGCCGGGGGCGGCGGTCGCGAGATCGATGCAGGCGTCGGCGAGGAGGAGGACGGCCGCGGCGGCCGCGGGGGCGCGGTGCCGGGAGTCGCCGCGCAGCAGACGGGTGCCGGTGACGAGGAGGGCGACGGCCTCCAGGGCGTCGAGGGCGACCCAGGCGACGGCCTCGGCGGGCGGGAGGGTGCCGGCGAGGTAGCCGAGCCAGGGGAGGAGGGCGAGGCCGGCGCCGGTCAGGATCCTGCCCTGCCACCTGAGTCCGGCGCCGGACCGTACCGGGCCGCCGGAGATGTCGCGGCGGGGGTAACTGCCGTCGGTGACAGGGGAGGTGAGGGCGATGAGGGCCATGGAATGGGTCGCTTTCGGAGTCGCGAACCCGTCCGTCGGGCTCCTGATCAACACTCCGGTTTTCGACGCCCACCGTCAGTAACGTCGCTGTCCGACTTGGGGTGGCACCAGCTATACCCCCGGACCGGACACTGTTGTCATGGCTGCTGCGCAACCGGCCCCATACGGTGTGAACATGACCGTCCCACCCCGGCTGCGCCGGGCTCTCGTACGCATGCGGCGCGACCTCACGTTCATCGCCGCCGGGCTGCCGCTGCACCTCGTCCCGGTGCTCCTGTCCTGGTGGGCACTGTTCCTGCTGACCGACACGGTGAACGGCGTCTCCTCCGACGCACCCGTGGTGCTGATCGCGCCGTTGACCCTGCTGGTCGTCGCCGGATACGGGTTCACCGAGGCGCAGCGCTGGCGGTTCCGGTCGATATGCGGGGTGGAGCTGCCGCGGCTGCGGTTCACGGAGGGCAAACGGCAGTTGGGCTACAACTTGCTGGTCGGCCCGCTGCTCGGAGTGCTTGAACTCCTGCTGCTGGCACTCCTGTTGGCGGCGCTGGTCGCGGCGCTGGCCCTGGTGTGGGTGTGGATCGCTTCGCCGCAATGGCGCGTCGAGCACGGCGGCTACACCACCAGGGCCAGCTATCTCTCGGTGCTGGGGCTGGCGGTACTCGCCGCGATACCGGTGCTGGCCGCGGGGCTCGTCCGGCTGGAGATCCTGGTCGGGCGGGCGGTGCTGGGCGTGAGCCGGTCCGAGGAGCTGGCGCGGCGGGTCGAGGACCTCACCGAGAGCCGGGCCGGTGCGGTGGATGCCGCCGACGCCGAACGGCGGCGTATCGAGCGGGATCTGCACGACGGCGCACAGCAGCGGCTGGTGTCCCTCGCGCTGAACCTCGGGCTTGCGAAGGCCACCCTCACGGATCTGCCCGCGGAGGCGCAGGAGGTCATCGACGCCGCGCACCGCGAGGCGAAGGACGCCATCGAGGAGCTCAACAACCTGGTGCGGGGGCTCCATCCGGCCGTTCTGGACGAACTGGGGCTGGATGCCGCGCTGTCGGGGCTCGCGGCCCGCGCGCCGCTGCCCGTACGGCTGCGGGTGGATCTGCCAGCGGAATTGCCGCAGCGCACGGCGCCGGCCGTCGAGGCGGTCGCCTACTTCGTCGTCTCCGAGGCGCTGACGAATATCGCCAAGCATGCGCGGGAGGCGACCCGGGCGGAGGTGACGGTCACCCGGCTCGGCGAGATACTCCGGGTGGTGATCGCCGACGACGGTTTGGGCGGCGCCGATCCATCCAAGGGGAGCGGCTTGAAGGGGCTTGCCCGGCGTGCGCGCTCCGTGGACGGAACGTTCCGGATGAGCAGCCCCGTGGGGGGCCCGACCATGATGAGCGTGGAGCTGCCGTGCCCGATGTGAGACGTGCCGTGATCGCCGAGGACTCCGTTCTGCTGCGGATCGGACTCGTCAAGGTGGTGGAGATGGCCGGGTTCGAGGTGACCGCCGAGGCGGGGGACGCGCAGGGGCTGCTGACGGCGGTCGAGGAGCACCGGCCGGACCTCGCGGTGGTGGACGTCCGGATGCCGCCCGGCTTCACGGACGAGGGCGTGCGCGCGGCGCTGGCGATCCGCCAGAAGTGGCCCGGCACCGCGGTGTTGATGCTCTCCCAATACGTCGAGGAACGGTACGCGGCCGATCTGCTGGCGACGAACACCAGCGGAGTGGGCTATCTGCTCAAACAACGGGTCGCGGATGTCGAGGATTTCATCGAGGCACTGCGGAGGGTGGCGGCCGGCGGCACCGCGCTGGACCCGCAGGTCGTCGCCCAGCTGCTGGTACGCCGGGCGAGTGATCCACTGGAGCGGCTGACGGCCCGCGAACGGGACGTGCTCGCCCTGATGGCCGAGGGCCGCTCCAACGCGGGCATCGCGGCGCAACTGGTGGTGAGCGAGAGCGCGGTCGCCAAGCACATCAACAACATCCTCGCCAAGCTGGACCTGCCGAAGGCGGACGCCGACCACCGCCGGGTGCTGGCGGTGCTGCATTTCCTGGGGGTGGGGCGTTAGGGCTTGCCCGGGCCGGGCCTGTCCCGGCCGGGCCGGGCCTGGTCGGGCGCGGTCGGAGGGGGCTGGTCGGAGGGGGCTGGTCACATCTTCGAGGGCGTCGCGGTGCGCGTCGCCCGGCGCATCCTCGCGAGGGTTGCCGTGATCCGGTACCACCACGGAACCGGGCCCCACTACGGAACCAGCACCACTACGGAACCGGCACCCCGTCCTGCGGTCGCTTACCGCAATCGCTCGTCTCCTACCGCATTCGCTCACCGAACACATCCGAACCACTCGGCTGGGTGCGGGCGGCGGGCCCCCGGTGTCAGTGCCGTGGGCTATAGGTGGTGACCATGACTACAACTCCCCTGCACTGGAAGCTCGTCGTCGACGCTCACGATCCGCACGCCCAGGCCGACTTCTGGGCGGCTACGCTCCGCTACGAGGTCGAGGACCACAGCGCCCTCATCGGCAAGCTCCTCGACCTCGGCGCCATCCAGTCCGACCTCCTCGTCGACCACGACGGCCGGCGCGCCTGGCGGGACGCGGCGGCGGTACGCCACCCCGACGACCCGTACGACGCGGAGAGCGGCACGGGACTGGGGCGTCGGCTGCTCTTCAACCGCGTACCGCCGTCGGAGCCGAAGACGACCAAGAACCGCCTGCATATCGACCTGCACGGCCTCGCGGGCGAGCGGGACGCAGAGGTGGAGCGCCTCCGTGCCCTCGGCGCCCGGGTCCAGAGCCACGTCAACGCGCAGGGCGGCGAGTGGGTGGTTATGACGGACCCGGAGGGCAACGAGTTCTGCGTGCACTAGGTGTGTTGTCCGGGGCGCCGAGCACGCCCGCGAAGAGTGCGGTCGCCGTGCTCTTCCGGCGGAACTGGCTGCGTTCGATGTCTGAACACCTCGGGGCTCCTCCTCTAGTCTTCCGGAAGCCGAGTCACCAGAAGGTCCGCAGGAGGAACCGCCCATGGCAACGCCGACACCGGGGCAGCCCGTCCGTGGCTCGACCACGGGGCGGCCTCTCATGGCCGCGCTCGACCTGTTCGGCCGGCGGTGGAGCCTGCGCATCGTCTGGGAGCTGCAGGAAGGCGCTCTGGGCTTCCGTTCCCTGCGGCAGCGGTGCGACAACATGTCCTCCAGCGTGCTGCGCCAACGCCTTCTGGAACTGGTCGAGGCGTGCCTGGTGGAGCAGACCCCCGAGGGCCAGTACGTCCTCACCGCACTCGGCGAGGACGCCCACCGGGCCCTTCGTCCCCTCGCCTGCTGGTCGGAGGGGTGGGCCGCGGAGCTGTCCGAGTGTTCCCGGGCGGCCGGCCAGGAATCGCCCTGAGCGCACGGTCTCCTGAGGAAGAAGTTCCGGGGAGCGTCGGGGGAGGCTCGTTGGCCGGTACCGCGCGGGCCGCTCTCGGTAGGGTCGGCCCACGTACCGGATACGGAGGAGCCATGAGAGCCCTGCAGACCGCCACGCTGCTGGTCGCGACGCTCGGCGCGGGGCTGATGGCCGGCTTGTTCGCCGCCTTTGCCTACGCGGTGATGCCCGGCCTTGCCCGTTCCGCCGACCGCACCTTCGTACAGGCCATGCAGAACATCAACCGGGCCATCATCAACGGCTGGTTCCTGCTCCCCTTCCTGCTGCCGGTCCCGCTGCTCATCCTCGCCACCGTCCTGGCCTGGAACGGCCACGGGCGGGTGGCCCTGCCCTGGGTCCTCGCCGCGCTGGTGCTCTACATGGCGGGCTTCTTCGTCACCAGCGGGGTCAATGTCCCGCTCAACAACGCCCTCGACAAGGCCGATATCGCCTCCGGCAAGGGCGATACGGGAGACGACGACCGGGACAGGGCCGCCAGGGCCGCCTTCGAGGGGCGCTGGGTCACCTGGAACATCGTCCGCGCCCTCCTGCACACCGCGGCCTTCGGCGTCCTCGCCTGCGCCCTCCTTCTGCACGGCACGGCAGCAGGCACGACATAGCGGCCGGTGGTGTGCTGCTCAGGCCTCCGTGCTCAGGCCTCCGTGCTGAGGCCCTCCGTGCTCAGGTCTTCGTGCGCAGGCCCCGCAGGACCAGGTCGCGGACGGCCTCGAAGTCGGCAGTGATCTCGGGGCGGGACCACTCGGGGGCGTAACACGGGTCGTGGAAACGGCCGGTGGCATCGAAGACGGCGCGGGCGGTGGTGGCGGGGGAGGGAGTGTGGAAGTCGCCCTGGCTGACGCCGGCTTCGATGATGGAGGTGAGCTGGGCTTCGAGGTCGGTGATGTGGCGGTCGACCACGCCGCCGCTCTCTCCGATCAACGTCATATAGGTGGCGAACAGTTCGGGATCGTCGCCGGCCTTGTGCCGCTTGGCCTCGAACAGGGAGGTCAGCCAGCGGTCCAGCCGCTCCGGGGCCGGTCCTTCCGCCGTGACGATGACCGACAGTGCCTGGCTCGTACGGTCCAGCCAGCGCTCCGTGACCGCCTCCCGCAGCGCCGCCTTCGTACGGAAGTGGCGGTAGACGCTGCCGTGGCTGACGCCCAGGGCCCGCGCCACATCCACGACCGTGGCCTTGGCCGGGCCGTAGCGGCGCAGCACCTCCTCGGTGGCTTCGAGGATGCGCTCTGGGGTCAACGTCTCGGGGGGCATGGGGCGGGTCGGCCTTTCGGGAGGGCGAGGTGACCGCGGGGCGGGGCGGGGCGGGCACGGGGTGGGGCAGGGACGGCGGTCCCTACGGACGGTACCTGGCCGTGCCCCGTACCCGCTGCGGTGGCCACGATGTCCGGCGGCCCGGCGGCCCGGTGGCCCGGCGGCCCGGTGGTCACGCTGCCCGATGGTAATGCTGCCCGGCGGTCACGCTGCCCGGCGGTCATGCTGCCCGGCGGTGATGCTTCCCCAGCCGTCCGCGCCTCCCGGTGGTCCGGCCTCCCGGTCGCTCCCCTCCCCCCGGTCGTCAGTGCTCGCTGTCGAGGTGGGCCATCTGCTGGGTGGGGTAGCGGTCGCCGGCGGCGGCGCCGGCCGGGACGGCGTGCTCTATCGCGGTGAGATCGTCGGCGTCCAGTGTGACGTCCAGGGCGCCGAGGGCCTCGGTCAGCCGGTCGCGGCGACGGGCGCCGATCAGCGGGACGATGTCCTCGCCGCGGGAGAGCACCCAGGCGATGGCGGTCTGCGCAACCGAGGCGCCCTTCTGTTCGGCGATCTTGCGCAGCGCGTCCACCAGGTCGAGATTGTGGTCGAGATTTTCGCCCTGGAAGCGCGGGGTCATGGCGCGGAAGTCGCTCGCGGCGAGCTTGCGGTCGCGGGTGAAGTGGCCGCTGATCAGGCCGCGGGCCAGAACCCCATAGGCGGTGATGCCGATGCCCAGCTCGCGGGCGGTGGGCAGGATCGTCTCCTCGATGCCGCGGGAGACGAGGGCGTACTCGATCTGGAGGTCGGCGATCGGGGCCACGGCGGCGGCCCGGCGCAGGGTCTGCGCGCCGACCTCGGACAGGCCGATGTGACGGACATGCCCGGCCTCGACCAGCTCGGCGATGGCGCCGACGGTCTCCTCGATCGGGACATCCGGATCGACCCGGCAGATCCGGTAGATGTCGATGTGGTCGGCGCCCAGTCGCTGAAGGGAGTACGCGGCGAAGTTCTTCACCGCGCTCGGCCGGCCGTCAAAACCGGTGAAGTCGCCCTCGACGGTGCGCAGGGCGCCGAACTTCACGCTGAGCTGCGCCTTTTCGCGAGCCGTCGCGGAGGCGGTGCGCAGCGCTTCGTTGATCAGCAGCTCGTTGTGCCCCATGCCGTAGAAGTCGCCGGTGTCGAGCAGGGTGATGCCCGCGTCGAGGGCGGCGTGAAGGGTGGCGATGGATTCGCTGCGGTCGCTGTCGCCGTAGAAGGCGGACATGCCCATGCAGCCGAGGCCGAGAGCGGAGGTCTGCGGGCCGGTGGTGCCCAGGGTGCGGGTCTGCACTGCTTGCTCCTGACGGTGAGGAGAGGGAGGGGTGGTGGAGGGGACGGGGAACGGCTGCCGTGCACTCACTATGACATGACGGATGACAGATTTCAATATTTGTCAGCCGTCATGTCGTGGTGATGTGTCAGTCGTCGGGTGTGAGCCGTGCCCGGTTTCTCGCTCCTCGCTGGTCGGTGCAGGGCCAGCCCAGGTCAGAGCACCTCAGCGCACGGTGCGTGGCAGGCGCAGGGCGAGCAGCGTCGTGCCCGCGACGATCGCCAGTTGCGTCAGCAGCGCGGCGAGCAGGGCGTCGCGAATGCCGAGGGAGGGCAGCAGCGAGAGGAAGAGGGTGCCGAGGGTGGCCACGCCCAGGGCGAGGCCGGACTGCTGGGTGGTGACCAGGACGCCGCCGCCCACCCCCGCCTGCGTCATCGGCAGTTCGCTCAGCACGATGCGCATCAGCACCGGCATCACCATGCCCTGTCCGATGCCCAGTACGGCCATGCCCGGCGCGAGAGCGGCCACCGATATCCCGGGCCAGCCCGCGTGCACGGTCAGTGCCAGCAGGGCCAGTCCGGTGCCCTGGATCAGGGAACCGGCGATCACCACCCGCCGCCCGAACCGCAGCACCAGCCGCGGACCGGCGAGGGAGGCGAGGAAGAAGGCGACGCACATCGGGGCCAGGGACATTCCGGCCGCGAACGGGCCGAAGTGCAGGCCGCTTTGGAGGGCGACCGCCACCACGAACATGAAGCCGCCGAAGCCCAGCGTGAACGGAACGAGCATGCGGAGCCCGCTGTTCACGGAAGGGATGCGCAGCAGCGAGGGCGGGACCAGCGGCGTACGGCCGAGGCGCTCGGCCCGGCGCTCGAACAGCACGAACGCGGTGGCGGCGAAGGGGAAGACGGCCAGCAGGACCCAGGACCACAGGGGCCAGCCGGCCGCCCGGCCCTCGGTCAGCGGCAGCAGCAGGGTGATCAGGGTGGCGGCGAGCAGTGCGGTGCCGGGGCCGTCCACCCGGGCCGGGTGCGGGGAGCGGGTCTCGGGGACCGTACGGGCGGCCAGCAGCCAGGCGGCGGCGGCCATCGGGACGTTCACCAGGAAGACCGCGCGCCAGCCGGTGCCCGCCAGGTCGACGGAGACCAGCAGCCCGCCGAGCACCTGGCCGGCGGCGCTGGACACCCCGGCGGTGCCGCCGTACAGGCTGAGGGCCTGGGCGCGCCGCTTGCCGGTGGTTGTCGCCTGGATGGTGGCCAGCACCTGCGGCAGCAGCAGTGCGGCCGCGGCGCCCTGGGCGACCCGGGCGGCCACCAGCGTCCAGGCGTCCGGCGCCAGACCACACGCCAGCGAGGTCAGCCCGAAGGCGGCCAGGCCCCACAGGAACAGCCGGCGGCGGCCGACCATGTCGCCGAGCCGCCCGCCGAGGACCAGCAGCATCGCGTAGGCGACCCCGTAACCGGCCACCACCATCTCCAGCATCGCCGGGCCCGCGTGCAGATCGTGGTCGATGGTCGGCAGGGCGACATTGACGATGAAGAAGTCGATCAGGGGGAGGGCCGCGCCCAGCAGCACGGTCAGCAGGCCGAGCGGGGTCAGCACGGTCGGAGTGCGCTGCTGCTGTGGGGCGGGGCCGGGTGCGGCCGGTGCCTCCAGGGTCGCCGGTGCGTCCGGTGCGTCCGGTGCGTCCGGTGCGTCCGGTGCCTCCGGGGCCTCCGGGGCCGCCGGTGCGTCCGGGAACCCGGCCTCCGGGGCGGTGGCCGGGGCCACCAGGGGCACGGCCGGGGCTTCCGGGGTGGTCGTCTGTGCTCGGGTGTCGCTCACGGAGTCGACGATCGTCGACCGCTCAGCCGGGTACCAGAGTGTTCTTATCCTGGTATCAGCGCTACCTGGCAACCGGCTCGGGCCTGCGGCACGCTGGACCCATGACCCTGGACACGCCCCTTCCGCAGCCTGCCACAGGCCCGGGTGGCGCCGCTGCCCCGCCGTACGGCACCGCTCCGCGCGATGACGCCGCCCGCCGGGCCGAGCTGGCCGCCTTTCTGCGCAGCCGGCGGGAGCGGATCACGCCCGAGCAGGTCGGGCTGCCGCGGGGCGCCCGCCGGCGTACGCCCGGTCTGCGCCGCGAGGAGGTCGCGCACCTGGGTGCGGTCGGGGTCACCTGGTACACCTGGCTCGAACAGGCCCGGGACATCCATGTATCGCCGCAGGTCCTGGACGCGGTGGCCCGTGCGCTGCGGCTCGACCGCGCCGAGCGCAGTCATCTGTTCGCGCTGGCGGGGGCGGTCGATCCGATGCCCGGCACGGAGTGCACGGGCGTCCCGCAGGGGCTGCGGCAGATCCTGGAGCAGCTCACGCCGTTCCCCGCGGTCGTCCAGAACAGCCGGTTCGACATCCTCGCCTACAACCGCACGTACGGCCGCCTGATGTGCGATCTCGATGCGCTGCCCGAAGAGGACCGCAACTGCATGTGGCTGGCGTTCACCCACCCCGTGTGGCGGGCCAGCGTGGGCGATCTGGAGGGCGCGATGCGGGTGATGGCCGCCAAGTTCCGGGCGTCGATGGCCGAGCATGTTGCGGAGCCGGCATGGAAGGCGCTGGTCGCGCGGCTGACGGAGGCCTCGCCGGAGTTCCGGGAGATCTGGGCGCAGCACGAGGTCGTCCGCCCGGTCAGCTCCGTCAAGCTCTTCCGGCATCCGCGGGTGGGCGCGCTCCAGCTGACCGCCACCAGCCTGTGGACGGGGCCGGAATCCGGCCCCAAGCTGCTGTCCTACACGCCCGTGGACGAGACCTCCCGGGAGCGGCTGGAGCAACTGGCGGCGGAGCCGGCGGCGCTCGCCGCGGTGTGACCGTAGGGACTTAGCGATCGAGGGACTTAGCGATCGAGGGGCTGAGGGATCGAGGGGCTTAGCGACCGAGGGGCTGAGGGATCGAAGGGGCGAAGGCTCGCGGGGGGGCGGAAAGATCCCCCGCCTAAGGCCGCGCATCCGCCGACCGGTACCCCTGGGCCTCGTCCTCGAACAGCGCCGCCGTGCGGTCGGCCGTCGCCCTCGCCCACCGGCCCGTGGTCAGCGCGCCGAGCAGCAGGACGGCCGCGCCGCAGCCGGCGATGATCCACCACGCCGGGCGGCCGGCCGCGAGGAAGGCGTCCGCGGTGGCGTTGGCATGCGCCCCGCTCGCCAGTACGGCGCCGATCACCGCGACGCCGAGCGACTGTCCGACCTGTCTGCTGGTGGAGGCGACGGCGGCGGCCACCCCGGCCTGGGAGCGCGGCATCCCGGACACCGCGGTGTTGGTGATCGGCGCATTGACCAGGCCGAACCCGATGCCGAACAGGACATAGCCGGTGAACAGCAGCAGGTTCGTCGCCTGTGCGTCGAAGGCCGCGAAGAGCAGTCCGCTCGCGCCCATCGCCGTACCGGCCAGGAGCAGGGACAGCCGGGGCCCGCGGCTGCCGACCAGCCGTCCCGACACCGGCGCGAAGACCAGCGTCATCCCGGCCATGGGGAGCATGTAGAGCCCGGCGTCCAGCGCGGACAGACCTCGGATGTTCTGCAGGTACAGGGTGTTGATGAAGAGAAAGCCGGCCAGCGCGGCAAAGGCGCAGACCGCCACGACCGTGGCCCCGCTGAACGGTGCGCTGTGGAAGAACCGCAGGTCGATGAGGGGTTCGCGACGGCGCCGCTCATAGCCGATCAGACCGGCCAGCGAGGCCAGCGCGATCAGCACGAACGCCAGGATCTCCGGGGACGTCCAGCCGGCGTCCGGCGCCTCGATGATCGCGTACGTCAGTGAGCCGAGCAGTGCGATCACCAGCAGCTGGCCGACCGGGTCGACGCGGCGCGGCTTGGGGGCGCGCGATTCGGGGACGTAGCGCAGGGTCAGGAAGAGCGCGAGCGCACCGATCGGGACGTTGATCCAGAAGATCGAGCGCCAGCCGACGGTCTGCACCAGCAGCCCGCCGATCACCGGGCCGGCCGCCATGCTGATGCCGACGACCCCGCCCCACACCCCGATCGCGCGGGCCCGCTCGCGCGGTTCGGTGAAGGTGTTGGTGATGATCGACATCGCGACGGGGTTGAGCATCGAGCCGCCGACCGCCTGCACCATCCGGAAGACCACCAGCCACTCCAGGCCGGGCGCCAGGCTGCACAGCAGCGAGCCGACCGCGAAGACCACCAGGCCGACCAGGAAGATCCGGCGCCGCCCGAGCCGGTCGGCGGTGGAGCCGGCCAGCATCAGCAGCGCCGCCAGGACCAGGGTGTAGGCGTCGATCGTCCACTGCATGCCGGCGACCGAGGCGTGCAGATCGCGCTGGATGGACGGCAGGGCGACATTGAGGATGGTGGCGTCGAGGCTGACGATCAGCAGGCTCATACAGCAGATCGCCAGCACCAGAAGACGCCGTCGACGGCTGAGCTCGGGCATTCTTGAACGCTACAACGATCCACCGTCTCCGGCCCTGGCGGGGACACTCGCGCGGTGCGGGACAATGGGAGGTCGCAGCGGCCGGTACCCCGTACGGCCGCGGCCCGTCCGTATCGCCCGTACCGCCCGTACCGCCCGTACCGCCCGTCCCGCCAACGGAAGCCGAAGAAAGCCGAAGGTATCGCCGCCATGACTCTGCTGCAGATCGGTCCGCACGCGGTGCAGCCGCCCGTGGTCCTCGCACCGATGGCCGGGATCACCAATGCCCCGTTCCGGACGCTGTGCCGGGAGTTCAGCGGCGGCAAGGGCCTGTTCGTCAGCGAGATGATCACGACGCGGGCGCTGGTCGAGCGCAACGAGAAGACCATGCAGCTGATCCACTTCGACGAGACCGAGAAGCCGCGCTCGATCCAGCTGTACGGCGTCGACCCGGACACCGTCGGCAAGGCCGCCCGCATGATCGCGGAGGAGGACCTCGCCGACCACATCGATCTGAACTTCGGCTGCCCGGTCCCGAAGGTGACCCGCAAGGGCGGCGGCTCGGCCCTGCCGTACAAGCGGAATCTGCTGCGCTCGATCCTGCAGGAGGCGGTGGCGAACGCGGGTGCGCTGCCGGTGACGATGAAGATGCGCAAGGGCATCGACGACGACCACCTCACCTACCTCGACGCGGGACGGATCGCGGCCGAGGAGGGCATCACGGCGATCGCGCTGCACGGGCGCACCGCGGCCCAGCACTACGGCGGCACCGCCGACTGGGACGCCATCGCGCGCCTCAAGGAGCACGTCCCGGAGATCCCGGTGCTCGGCAACGGCGACATCTGGTCGGCCGAGGACGCCAAGCGGATGATGCGGGAGACCGGCTGCGACGGGGTGGTTGTGGGGCGCGGCTGCCTGGGGCGGCCGTGGCTGTTCGGGGATCTGGTCGCCGCCTTCGAGGGCACGGGGACGTACGCGCAGCCGACGTTCAAGGAGGTCGCCGCCGTCATGCTGCGGCACGCCACCCTCCTCGGCGAGTGGATCGGCGACGAGGCGCGCGGCGTGATCGACTTCCGTAAGCATGTCGCCTGGTACACCAAGGGCTTCTCGATCGGCTCCGAGATGCGCCGCGGTCTCGCGGTGACCTCCTCCCTCGACGAACTGGACGCGCTGCTGTCGGAGCTGGACCTGGACCAGCCGTGGCCGGTGGGCGCGGACGGCCCGCGCGGCCGTACGTCGGGCCGCAACCGGGTCGTCCTGCCGGACGGCTGGCTGGACGACCCGTACGACTGCGCGGGCGTGGACGCGGGCGCGGAACTGGACACCTCGGGCGGCTGAGCCCGGCCCGGGAGCTGGAGGCTCCGCCGGAGCAAGGGCGGTGCCGGTCTGCCGGGTGCGCCTGGCAGACCGGCCGCGGGTGGGGCGCCCGTGGACGTATGGCGCCGGTCGGGCCAGCGGCACCCGCGGAGGTACCGCGCCGGTCGGGCAGGCGGCGCCGCGGACGTACTGCGCCCCTCGGCCACGCGCCCCTCCGGCATACGGCACCCGTGGGCATTCGGGGCGTGTCGGCGTGTGGAGCAAGCCCCGGCAGGCCTGCCCGCGATACCGTTTGAGTCCGTACGGGAGCCGCGCTGCGGCAGCTCGTACGGCCGCCCACCAGGTCCGGCAGGGAGGGGGCGGGACTGCGGGAGAGGCCGAGGGAGTCGCTGTGGTGAGCGGGCACCGTTCCATCGGGGACACGGAGAAGGCCGTCCAGGCCAAGCTCGGTGACACCCCCGTCCGGCACGAGCGGATGGCCGCGGTCGCGAATCTCTACCGCGCCGCGGCCGCCGTACGACAGCACTTCGAGAACTCCGTACTGCGCGACGTCGAGCTGACCTGGACCTCCTTCGTCGTCCTGTGGGTGGTGTGGATCGGGGGCGAGCGGGAGACCCGCCGGGTCGCCGAGGAAGCCGGTATCTCCAAGGGCACGCTCACCGGCGTCGCCCGCACCCTCCAGAGCCGCGGGCTGCTGGAGCGCAAGGACCACCCGGCCGACGGGCGGCTCGCCCTGCTCGCGCTCACGCCCGAGGGCGAGCGGCTGATGGCCAGGGTTTTCCCGGAGTTCAACGCCGAAGAAGTCTTCGTCACCGAGGGGCTGGGCGACGACGAGGCGCTGGACCTGGCCGATCTGCTGCGCCGGATCGTGGCGCAGGTCGAGACCCGGGGCGAGGACCGGCGGCTGGAGCTGCTGGACGGCCAGGACCCACGCCCGCGGCGGAGCGGACGACGGGCCAAGCGGTAGGGACGACGGGGCAAGAGGCAGGGGAGCGGGGCCGGGGGCTGCGTCTCCCCGGCTCACCGCCCCGCGCCACCGGACGACCGTCGCACCGGACGACCGTCGCACCGGACGACCGTCGCACCGGACGACCGTCGCACCGGACGACCGTCGCACCGGACGGCCGCCGTGCCGTGCCGGCCGCCGTGCCGTGCCGGCCGCCGCACCGTACCGACCCCCGTGCCGGGGCGGCGGTCAGCTCCCCGGGCCGGCCGCGCCGGCGGCCACCAGCCCTTCGGCGCCGGACTCCCGGTAGCGGCCGAGGAGTTCACCGAGCACCCGGACCGCATCCCCGTCGGCCGGCGTGTAGATCCACATCTTGGCGTCCGGGACGGCGGTCGTCGTGAATCCGGTCGCTGTGATGGTGACCTCGCGGCCGTCGACCGTCCGGAATCTCTTGCGGTGGGTGACCGGTGCGGTGACGTCGTGCCGGGCCCACAATTCCTCGAAAAGCGGGCTCGCCCCGGAGAGTTTCCGGATATACGCCTGCCAGTGCGGGTCATGGAGCCGCCGGCCGAATTCGGCCCGCAACTGACCCACCATGAAGGAGACTTCACGCTCCCAGTCGACGAGCGGCTGGCTTTCCTCGTCCGCCGTGAAAAGGCGCCACAGCACATTACGGTCGGACGGCGGCAGCAGCACCATGCGGGGATCGAGCGCCGCATAGGCGTCATTGAACGCCAGTAGGTCATATCCGGCGGACACCAGGCCGGTGGGCAAGGGATTCAGCGCATCCAGAATGGTCTGCGCCTCGGACGGCAGCGGCTGCCGTGCCGGGGTGCAGGCCGCGGCGCCGGGGACACCGGCGAGCCGGTGCAGATGCTCGCGTTCGGCCGGGCCGAGCAGCAGCGCGCGGGCGATGGCATCGAGCACCTGCACACTCGGGTTGATGGCCCGGCCCTGTTCGAGCCAGGTGTACCAGGCCACTCCGACACCGGCGCGCTGGGCGACCTCCTCGCGGCGCAGTCCGGGGGTGCGCCGCCGCGGGCCGCCGGGCAGTCCGACCTCGGCCGGTGTGATGCGCTCGCGGCGGAGCCGCAGAAACGCGGCGAGTTCACCGCGCCGGGAGGCCGTGGCGGCTGCGGAACGGGTGCTGGTGCTGGACACCGCACCATCATGCGGGACGCCGTGATCCCGTGCCAGATACTGCCGGTACCAGGATCACTGGATATCTGGTACCCGAATACCCCGGCCGTGATCATCGCTGCCATGAGCGAGATGACACAGGACCGCAGCCCCGAATCCGGCCGGAAATCGGTCACGGAAACCGCGGACGGCACCACGGGGAATGCGCCGCCCGCGGACGCGAAAGGAAAACGGCCGCGGCACACCGGGATTCTTCTCGTCATCCTCGGCGCGGTGTTCATGGCGCTGCTGGATGCCACCGTGGTGAATGTCGCCACCCCGACCATGCGGACCGACCTCGACACCACCGGTTCCGCACTCCAGTTGATCGTCTCCGGCTATACGATTTCCTATGCGGCGCTGCTGATCACCGGCGCCAGACTCGGTGCCCGGCACGGCTTCCGGACCGTCTTCCTGACCGGTCTCGCCACCTTCACCCTCGCCTCGTGCGGCTGTGGTCTGGCGCCCGGGGCGGGGTTGCTGATCGCCGCCCGTGTGGTGCAGGGCATCGGTGCGGGGCTGATGGTCCCCCAGATCTACAGCCTGATCCAGCTGACCTTCGAAGGGCGCGCCCGGGCACGGGCGTTGAGCCTGTACGCCACGGTGATCGCGGTCGCCGTGGTGGTCGGCCAGGTCGCCGGCGGACTGCTGGTCAGCGCGGATCTGTTCGGTACGGGCTGGCGTCCGGTCTTTCTGATCAATGTGCCCGTCGGGCTGGCGCTGCTGGTCGCCGCGGTACGGCTGCTGCCCGGCGGGACGCCCCGGTCGGCCAAGGGCCTGGACCTGCCGGGACTGGTCACGCTGACGGCCGCGCTGCTGCTGCTGGTCGTACCGCTGGTCCTGGGCCATGAGCTGCACTGGCCGCTGTGGACGACGCTCTGTCTGGCCGCGGCGGCCCCGATGTTCGGGGTGTTCGTGCTGGTCGAGCGGGGGGTCGCGCGGCGCGGCGGGGCTCCGCTGGTGCCCGGCCGGGTGCTGCGCTCACCGGACCTGGTGTGCGGTGCGGCCGCGCTGTTCTTCGGTATGGCCGGGTACGCGGGCTTCCTCTTCTCCTTTTCCCAGCATCTGCAGTCGGGGCTCGGCGAGTCCGCGACCCGGGCCGGTCTGACCTTCGCCCCGCTGGCCCTCGGCGTCGCCACCGGCAGCCTCACCTGGCAGAAGCTGCCGGCCCGTTGGCATCTGCCGATGATCGCCGCCGCCTGCGCCCTGGCCGCGGCCGGCTGTCTCGGTATCGGGTGCACCCTGCGCGCGGGCGGCCAGGGCGGTCTCGTCCTGCCGGCGCTGCAGCTCCTGTGGGGGCTCGGGCTCGGGTACACCACTAGCCCGCTGCTGACCCTCGCGCTGTCCCGGATCGACCCCGCGGACGCCTCGGATGCCAGCGGGGTGCTCACCACCGTCCCGCAGCTCGCGCAGGTGGTCGGGGTCGCGGCGTACGGCAGCATCTTCCTGGCCCTCGCGGACCGGCCCGGGACCGCCGGCGCCGCCGACGCGTCGTCGGCCGCCGCCTCGGCGCAGGCCCTGTACGCGACCGCGCTGCCGGTGGCGGCCGGCACCCTGCTGGGCGCGCTGGCGATCCTCCCGCTGCTGCGCAAACGGCGCTGAGCCCGGGGACGGCCGCTCGTCAGGCGGCCGAAGACTATGGCCTGAACCTGATCCTGATCCTGACGCTCGGTGCTCGGTGCTCGGTGCTCGGTGCTCGGTGCTCGGTGCTCGGTGCTCGGTGCTCGGTGCTCGGTGCTCGGTGCTCGGCGCTCCGTGCTCGGTGCTCCGTGGCCGGTGGCACGAAGAACGCCTGGATCGAGGCGGAACCGGCCCACTGCTGCGCTCGGCGCACCGGGCCGGGGTCCCGGTGCTCGGCATCTGCTTCGGCGGCCAGGCGCCGGCCACCGCGCTCGACGGGAGGTGGAGGCCGCCCCGCGCTTCGAGCCGGGCTGGAGCCGGCTGACGACCGATGTTCCGGACCTGGTCGGGCCCGGCCCCTGGTGCCTGGGGGTGGACCCGGAGCGGTGGGTGGCCGAATTGCGGGCAGATATCCCTGCCGTACGTGCGCGGGCCTGCGCGTTGGTGGACGCTTTCCTTGATCACGCAGCGGGAACGGGGGTCCAAATGATGGGACCCGGTCACACATGAGCGCGTGATTCTCGCCACCCCTGATAGGGGGTGCGCTCAGATGAGCATGGAGAGTGGGACTCCATCTCTCCAATGGTGGCACCGGGTGCCATGCATCATGTGTTCGACTCATTAAGCCATTCGTTGCAGTGCGTAGCACAGATCCCTCATTCTGACTGCGCAGCGGAGTGATGCATTCAGGTAGTGAAGGGTGCTCCAAACGCATGATCACTTTCGATCTAGTGGCGGACGACTGGTTACGCAGGTATGTCGACCAAGTGGACGTACCCATACGCCTTCGATCTGGGTATGTTCCTCGCCGTCAGGGCAGCCCGTCGGCGAGGAGTCAGTGCCGTGCCGGAAACACAAGATCCCCACGTAACCCAGCCTTCGTCCGCGAAGTTCGTCTACGACTTCACCGAGGGCAACAAGGGCCTCAAGGACCTCCTAGGTGGCAAGGGTGCGAACCTCGCCGAGATGACCAACCTGGGACTTCCCGTCCCTCCTGGCTTCGTCATCACCACCGAAGCCTGCAAGGTCTACCTCGACAGCGGCAGCGAGCCCGCGGCACTGCGTGCCGAGGTCTCCGAGCACCTCGATGCCCTTGAGCAGAAGATGGGCAAGAAGCTCGGCCAGGCCGACGACCCGCTGCTCGTATCGGTGCGTTCCGGGGCGAAGTTCTCCATGCCCGGCATGATGGACACCGTCCTCAACATCGGCCTCTCCGATGCATCGGTTTCCGGCCTCGCCACGCAGGCCGGCGATGAGCGCTTCGCGTGGGACTCCTACCGCCGCCTCATCCAGATGTTCGGCAAGACCGTGCTGGGCGTCGACGGCGAGCTCTTCGAGGAGGCGCTGGAGGAGGCCAAGCAGGCCAAGGGCATCCGCGTCGACATCGAGCTCGATGCCGCCGACCTCAAGAGCCTGGTCGCGCACTTCAAGGACATCGTCGCCAAGGAGACCGGCCGCGACTTCCCGCAGGAGCCGCGCGAGCAGATGGACCTCGCCGTGCGCGCGGTCTTCGACTCGTGGAACACCGACCGCGCCAAGCTCTACCGCCGCCAGGAGCGCATCCCCGGCGACCTCGGCACCGCGGTCAACGTCTGCTCCATGGTCTTCGGCAACCTCGGCCCCGACTCCGGCACCGGTGTCGCCTTCACCCGCGACCCCGCCAGCGGCCACCAGGGTGTGTACGGGGACTACCTGCAGAACGCCCAGGGCGAGGACGTCGTCGCCGGTATCCGCAACACGGTCCCGCTCGCGGACCTGGAGCAGATCGACAAGGCGTCGTACGACCAGCTGATGCAGATCATGGAGACGCTCGAAACGCACTACAAGGACCTGTGCGACATCGAGTTCACCATTGAGCGCGGCAAGCTGTGGATGCTGCAGACCCGGGTCGGCAAGCGCACCGCCGGTGCCGCCTTCCGGATCGCCACCCAGCTCGTCGACCAGGGTCTGATCGACGAGGCCGAAGCCCTCCAGCGGGTCAACGGCGCACAGCTGGCGCAGCTGATGTTCCCCCGCTTCGACCTGGGCGCGAAGTCCGAGATGATCGGCCGCGGCATCGCCGCCTCCCCGGGCGCGGCGGTCGGCAAGGCCGTCTTCGACTCGTACACCGCCGTCAAGTGGTCGCGCTCCGGTGAGAAGGTCATCCTGATCCGCCGGGAGACCAACCCCGACGACCTCAACGGCATGATCGCCGCCGAGGGCATCCTGACCTCCCGCGGCGGCAAGACCTCGCACGCCGCCGTCGTCGCCCGCGGCATGGGCAAGACCTGTGTCTGCGGCGCCGAGGAGCTGGAGGTCGACACCAAGTCCCGCCGGATGACGACCCAGGACGGGACCGTCATCGAAGAGGGCGACGTCGTCTCCATCGACGGCTCCAGCGGCAAGGTCTACGCCGGTGAGGTGCCGGTCGTGCCGTCCCCGGTCGTGGAGTACTTCGAGGGCCGGATGCACGCCGGCGCCGATGACGCCGACGAGCTGGTCAAGGCCGTCCACCGGATCATGGCGTACGCGGACCGGGTACGCCGGCTGCGCGTACGAGCCAATGCCGACAACGCCGAGGACGCCGCCCGCGCCCGCCGGTTCGGCGCCCAGGGCATCGGTCTGTGCCGCACCGAGCACATGTTCCTCGGTGAGCGCCGCGAGATGGTCGAGCGGCTCATCCTGGCCGACACCGAGACCGACCGGGACGCCGCGCTCCACCAGCTGCTGCCGCTCCAGAAGGCCGACTTCATCGAGCTGTTCGAGTCGATGGACGGGCTGCCGGTGACCGTCCGGCTGCTGGACCCGCCGCTGCACGAGTTCCTGCCCGACATCACCGAGCTGTCGGTGCGCGTCGCGCTCGCCGAGGCCCGCCAGGACGCCAACGAGAACGACCTGCGGCTCCTCCAGGCCGTCCACAAGCTGCACGAGCAGAACCCGATGCTGGGTCTGCGCGGTGTACGCCTGGGCCTGGTCATCCCCGGTCTGTTCGCGATGCAGGTGCGCGCGATCGCCGAGGCGGCCGCCGAGCGCAAGAACGCCAAGGGCGACCCGCGCGCGGAGATCATGATTCCGCTGGTGGGCACCGTCCAGGAGCTGGAGATCGTCCGCGAGGAGGCCGAGCAGGTCATCGCCGAGGTCGAGAAGGCCCACGGCGTCAACCTCAAGCTCACCCTCGGCACGATGATCGAGCTGCCCCGCGCCGCCCTCACGGCCGGTCAGATCGCCGAATCCGCCGACTTCTTCTCCTTCGGCACCAACGACCTGACGCAGACGGTCTGGGGCTTCTCCCGGGACGACGTCGAGGCCAGCTTCTTCACCGCGTACCTGGAGAAGGGCATCTTCGGCGTCAGCCCGTTCGAGACGATCGACAAGGACGGCGTGGGCTCCCTGGTCCGCAACGCCGCCGCGGCCGGCCGCGCCACCCGCCCCGACCTCAAGCTCGGGGTCTGCGGTGAGCACGGCGGTGACCCGGAGTCCGTCCACTTCTTCCACGAGGCTGGACTGGACTACGTCTCCTGCTCCCCGTTCCGCATCCCGGTCGCTCGCCTGGAGGCGGGCCGCGCGGCCGCGGAGTCCAAGGGCAGCGACAGCCGCTGACCCCACCGGGGCACCGCGGGCGCCAGGCGCGTCCGCGGGGCACCGGACAGCCCACCGGAGCCGGCGCCACGGCACCTCACCCTCAGCCGCCTGACTGTCGGCTCCGGCACCCCGACGAGGGCGGCACCTGTGCGGAGGTGCCGCCCTCGGTCTTGGGTCCAGGGCCCGTCCGGCTCCCGCGCCGTCGGGGCGCCGCCCCGGTACCGCGCCGCCCCGGTACCGGCGGTCCGGGGCACGGTGCTCATGGGGCCGTCACATCCAGACGTTGTGGCCGCCGCCCCGCCACTCGATCAAGTCGTGGTCATCGAGCGACACCACGTCGGTGTCCAGACCGGCCCGGCGCAGAAACTCAAGAAGGTCGACGCTGCTGTACGCGAGGCCGAGGATCTCGCCCTCGATCGTGACGCGACGGCCACCGGTGGGCGACGGCGGATGCACGATGACGGGCGGGTGCTCGGCCATGCCTCCAGCGTGCCCCCGTGTCCCCGAGGGTGCATCCGGTGGAGAGGGGTGCCGGGCGACGTCCTCTTGCTCATGAGCTGCCCGACGAGGGCGGCACCTGTGCGGAGGTGCCGCCCTCGCTTTCTCCGGACTCCCCCCTCGGGAGCTGCCGCCACCCCGGTCGGCGCGGGAAGGCGGCCTTCAACGGGGCTGCCGAGCGGCCGGTTGTTTGCCCATCACCCCCCACGGGATCGAGCAACCCGGGCCGTTCGCGCCGCCGTTGAATTGAGTACAGCATTCCTTCCGGCCGCCCGGCGGCGCGACCACTTTCAAGTCTGGCCAAAAGGGCATGGTGACCGCGCGTGTTGGCGTGCATACTCAGGCGTGCCGGGGGCCGACTGAGGAAACCAGAGGTGGGGGTTCGGTGTTACGCGTCCATTTCAGTGGACTCGATCTGGCCCGTGTGCGCATTGCGGCACGCCCGGACGCACTGTGGGAGACCGTCTTAAGCTTTCACCGGCTACGTGACAGACGGGACGATTCGGCGTTCGGCAAATGGCGATCGGAAACACGGGGAAGGTTGAATGGCGAAGCGCGACTGCTGGCACCGCTGGTGCCCACTCGCGGCTATTTTCCCGATTTCCTGACGCCCGCCGAAGGGCTCCTCGGGATGACCGACGCGCTCGCCGCCCTGCGGGAGACGCCCGCCGGCCGGCTGGGCGCCGAGCTCGCCCGGCTCTCCACGGCCGCCCGCCCGTTCCCGTCCTGGATACGGGCGATGGCCGAGGGCGACACCCGGGCCCTCGGCCGGCTCGCCGGGATACTTCAGCGCTATTACGAGGCGGCCGTCGCCCCGTACTGGCCGCGCGTCCAGGGCCGCATAGAGGCGGACCGGGCGGCCCGCGGCCGGGCGCTGCTCGACGGCGGCGCGGACCGGCTGCTCGCCTCGCTCCCGCCGATGATGCGCTGGCGCCCGCCGGTCCTGGAGGCCGACTATCCCGTGGACCGGGATCTCCACCTCAACGGCCGGGGGCTGTTGCTGCTGCCGTCGTACTTCTGCCGACGCACCCCCGTCACCTTCCACAACCCTGACCTGACGCCCGTCCTGGTCTATCCCGTGGAACACCCCACGCCCCGGCTCACCCCCCAGGTCCCGCCGGAGCGCTCCCTGGGCCGGCTGGTCGGCCAGACCCGCTCGGCGATCCTCCAGCGGATCGGCGTTGGCTGCACCACCAGCGAACTCGCCCGTCGCGCCGATGTCTCGCTGGCCTCCGCCAGCCAGCATGCGACGGTCCTCCGCGACGCGGGCCTGCTGCTCACCCTGCGGCAGGGCAACGCGGTGCTGCACACCCTCACCCCGCTGGGCGCGGCCCTGCTGCGCGGTGCGCGCCCGGCGGAGGAGGCGTCGTACGAGCGGCTCCGGTGAGGAGCGCCGGGGGCGTCGGCGGGCGTGCCGGGGACGCCGTGCCGGGCGCCGGGTGCGCCCGGCCGCCCGCCGGAGGTATGCGGGCCGTCCGGACTCCCGTCGGCGGCGCCGGGCCTCCGGTCAGTAGGGGCGGTCACCCGCGATGGCGACCCGTTCGGCGACCCGGCGGTGCGTCCCGTAGTCGTTCACCGCATAGTGCTGGGTGGCGCGGTTGTCCCAGAACGCGAGATCCCCCGCCTGCCAGCGCCGGCGCACCTGGAACTCCGGCACCTGCGCCTGCTGGAACAGCAGCCGCAGCAACCGGTCGCTCTCCGCCCGGCCAAGACCCACGATGCGGGTGGTGAAGGACGCGTTGACGAACAGCATCCGCCGCCCCGTCTCCGGGTGCCGGCGCACCACCGGGTGCTCGACCGGAGGGAACTCCTCCTGAAATGGCGCCAGTTGAGCGGGGGAGTAGAAGCGCGCGAAGCCCGGAAGATAGTCGTGCACCGCCTTCGCCCCATTGATCCGTGCCTGGATTTCCGGAGGCAAATTGTCGTATGCCGCCGCCATATCGGCCCACATCGTGTCCCCGCCCGCGGGCGGCACCTCACGCAGCTGCAACACCGCACCCATCGCCGGGCGTTCCCGGAACGTCACATCCGTGTGCCATACGTTCTCGAACGTCGGGACCCCGCCGGCCGCCTTGTCGAACCGCGCCACGTCCTGCGAATCGCCCCGTGCCAGCAGCGGATTGGTCTCCAGCTCGCCCCAATTCCTGGCGAATTCCCGCTGCTCCCGGGAGCTCAGCCGCTGCCCGCGGAAGAACAGCACCTTCCACTCCAGCAGGGCCCGGTTCAGCTCCGCGCGCAGCTCCCCGGACAGTGGCCGGGACAGGTCCAGCCCCCCTATTTCGGCCCCGATGGTGGCCGCCTGCGGCACGACCGCGAAGCGCTCGTAGGGCCGGTCGTCCCACCCGTCGGGGGTCCGGCGCAGGAGGCGGGGCCCTTCGTACAGCCCGTCGGCGGGGATGCGGTGGGGGCGCAGGGCAGGGGTGCGGGGGGCCGCGGAATCGGCGAGGGTCGTCAACTGGTCCTCCTGGGATGCGAGAAGGGGAGGCTAGGGGAGCAAGGAGAGGCGAGGGGGGAAGGCGGGAACCGCCGGGCGGCCGGGGCGGATGCGGCCGTGGGGCCACGTCTGCCGGGCGTCAGCGCGCGGAGCCGTCAGCACATACAGGAAGAACCGGCCGGGGGAGATCCCACCCGGCCGCGGCGGCGCAGAAAGCTCAGGCCGCGGGGCGCGCACTCGCCGTGGGGGCCGCGGTGTCGCGGCTCCGCCTCACGGACGTCCAGGTGCGTGCTCATGCCACGCACCGTACCCCCTCAGCCGGGTGTCCTCAATGCGTCAGTCGTCGATCCCACTGCGCTCGACCCCCGCGACGATGTACCGCTGCAGCAACAGGAACACCACCACCAGCGGGGCGATCGAGACCGCCGCGGCCACGAACAGCTCATGCAGATTGAGGTTCTGCGCGGTGGTGAACGTCGACAGCGCCACCTGCACCGTCCAGGCCTCCTGGTCCTGCCCGATCACCAGCGGCCACAGGAACGCGTTCCAGGCACCGATGAAGACGATCGTGCCGACGGCGGCGAAGACCGGGCGGGTGTTGGGCACCACGATGCGCCAGTACGTCCGCCAGTAGCCGAGCCCGTCGACCCGTGCCGCGTCCTCCAGCTCCCGGGGGAAGCTCAGGAAGTACTGCCGGAAGATGAAGCAGGCGAACGCGCTGAACAGCGTCGGAATGACCAGCCCGCGCAGCGTGGAGATCCACCCGAGCGACGACACCAGCACAAAGCTCGGCACGAACGTCACGGCCGCCGGGACCATCAGCGTCCCCAGGATCGCGTAGAACACGACGTTGGCGTGCCGGTACGGAATCCGGGCCAGGCCGTACCCCGCGAGCGAGGCCAGCAGCACCGTACCGGCTGTCGTCGACACCGCGATCAGCGTGGAGTTGAGCAGCGCCCGCCCCAGCGGCAGGTTCGGGTCCTGGAAGACCTCGGTCAGGTTTGACCACTGCAGCACCTGCGGGAAGAACGTCCAGTCGGGCGCGGTGATGTCCTGCTCGGTCGCCAGCCCGTTCCGCACCAGCAGAAAGAACGGCACCAGGAACAGCAGCGCCAGCGCGACCAGCAGCACCACTCGCAGCGCCCGCCCGACCCTCGTCAGCGCCTCGTCCATCCCGCTCACTCCTCCTTGCGGCCGAGGCCGAACCAGCGGGCCTGCACCACCGTCGCCACCGCGATGATCAGCGCCAGGATCACCGCGCCCGCGCTGCCCAGCCCGAGGTTCTGATCCTGGCCGAGCGCCGTGTAGTAGAGATAGACCAACGGCGGCCGGGCGTACGGCGGATAGCCCCGCGCATCGCTCAGCAGGTTGTAGAACTCGTCGAACGCCTGGAACGCATTGATCACCAACAGCAGCACCACCGCCACCGAGGTGGCCCGCAACTGCGGAAAGGTGAGGTGGCGGAAGGTCTGCCAGCCGGGCCGCGCCCCGTCCACCGCCGCCGCCTCGTACAGCTGCGGCGAGATCCGCTGCAGCCCGGCCAGGAACAGGATCATGTAGAACCCGGCCTGCAGCCACAGCCGTACGGTCACGATGACCAGCCAGTACCAGGGCGGATCGGTCGTCGACAGCCAGGCGGTCTGGTCCGCCCCGAACCACCCCAGCACGGTGTTGGCCAGCCCGAACCGCACCCCGTTGAAGATCGACAGCTTCCAGATCACCGCCGCGACGACATACGAGCAGGCCGTCGGCAGAAAGAACACCGACCGGAAGAACGCCTGGGCGAACCGGAGCCGGTTGACCATCAGCGCCAGCGCCAGCGACAGCACATAGGTCGCCGGCACGATGAACGCCGTGAACAGCAGAAACGTCCCCAGGCTGCCGAGGAAGGACGCATCGCTCAGCATCGCGCCGTAGTTGCCCAGCCCGATGAAGTCCGAGCCGGACGGACTCACCGTGTTGTGCGCGTCGAAGAAGCTCAGGTAGACGCTCCACGCCAACGGCACATAGGTGAACAGACCCAGCCCGAGCGCGAACGGCCCGACGAAGGCCCAGAACCACAGATTCCGCCGCTGCGGCCCGAGCAGCCGGGCACCGAACGAGGGACGCCCGGGGGCAGGCGGGGCCGCGGCCGCGGGCCCCCGTACGTCGTCGGCCAGCCCCTGGGTCACTTCTTCTTGACCCGCTGAAGCTCGGCGTTGACCTTGCGCACCACGGTCTTCAGCTCACTCTCCGGGTTGGCGCCGTCCTTGATGATCCGGCTCAGCGCGTCCTGATAGACGGTACGGTCCGCGGTCGTCCACAACAGCGGCTCGGCATGGCCGTGCTCCGTCGCGAACCGCACCGCCTCCGCGGCCGGGCCCTCCCGCAGCTGCTCGGCCTTCTTGGCCAGCGAGATCCGGGCCGGGATGTGGAAGCCGTACGACAGCGCGAAATCCTGCTGATAGTCGGTGCGGTCCACCCACAGCCACTTCGCGTAGGCCGTGGCCGCAGCCTTGCGTCTGCTCCGCGCACTGACCGCGGAGCCGTAGGCGCCCACCTGAACGGAAGGCTTGCCGCCGCTCCCGTCCTTCGGGAACGGCAGCACCCCGAAGTCGTCCCCCAGCGCCTTCTTGATCTGCGGCAGCGCCCACAGCCCCGACCACTGCATCGCGGTCAGCCCCTGGAGGAACGCGGCCGGATCGGACCAGTCCGTGGGCGCCCCCAGCAGCAGCGACTTGTCCGCGTACATCTGCCGGATCTTCCCGAGCGTCCGCGCCGCGGCCGGATCGTCGAACCCGGCCTTGCCGTCCTCACCGATCAGACTCAGCCCGGCGGCGAACAGCGGCGTCCCGCCGAGCACTCCGACCCCGCCGTCGTTCCCCAGGAACAGTCCCTTGGTCTTCTTGTCGCTGAGCTTCTTCGCCGCGTCCACCAGCTCATCGAGCGTCTGCGGCGGCCGGACCCCGGCCTCGCTCAGCAAGCTCTTGCGGTAGTAGAGCAGCTGCAGGTCCACGACCTGCGGGATGCCCCAGATCTTGTCCTGCCAGATCTTCGGCGCCAGCACGGCCTGGTGGAAGTCATCCTTGACCGGCTCGACGACCTCGGTCAGATCGGCCACCTGCCCGCCCTGGATCTGGTCCAGCAGCGGCCCGTTGACCTCGAAGACGTCCGGTCCCGAGTCGGTGAGCAGCGCTGCCGCCGTCTGCCGGTCGTAGTCACCCGGCCGCCACTGCACCCGCACCTCGGCCTTCTCGTACGCGGCGGCATACCGCTTCACGGCCCGCTCGGTGCCCGGCTCGCCGTACTGGTGGTACCACTGGCTGATCTCCGGCCCCGAACTCCCGCCACCCCGCCCGGTGTTCGTGCCGCATGCCGTCGCCAGCCCCGCGGCGAGGGCGACCCCACCACCGGCCGCCAGCAGCCGCCGTCTGTCGAACTCCGTCATGACACGTCGCCCCCTGCGCTCGTCACGTCCCGGTGATGGCCGATCACCGACGGTGCGACCGTCCACTCTGCCGCACGAGCGTGACGCGCGCATTGCATCTCTGCGAACCCGTGCCCGGGACGGAGGGGAGGAGGGGCGGAGCGGCGGAGCGGCGGAGGGGCGGAGCGGCGGAGGGCCGGCTGCCCCTGCCGCCCACCGGTGTACGGCACCTTCCGCCTACAGGGTCTCCGGCCGGTAGAACTTGCGGTACAGCGCAATGGCGTTGCCCGGCGGCCGGTAGGGAACCCGGCAGACCGCGCCGTCCTCCTTGGAGACCACCACGCAGGTACCTCCGGGGTTCCGCATGGGCCGCCGGCGTGCGCTCTGCGCCGGGGCCGGCGGAAGCGGCGGCAGCTTCGCACACACGAGGTACCCGATATCGAACTCGTGCACCCATAGGGGGGCCGGAGTCCCATCGGGCCACACGGGCGCGTACTGCGTACGGGCAATCTCCCGGGCCTCCTCGGCGTTCGTCGGTATCCGCCGACCCTCGTCGCGCGACGGGTTGGGCGTCGGGCTGGGGGTCGGGTTGGGGGGCGGGCTGGGTATTGGGTTGGGTGTCGTCAATCCGGCCTCCCCAGGTTCGATCCTCTGGTTCCTGCTCCTGCGGTGTGTTTCATCTTGACCGAATGCGCACCACTGTCGTCTGCCTGATGCGCACCACAGTTGTCTGCCTGAGTCTGCCCGCGCAGGACAATGCGGGGATGAACTCGACCAGCGGCGACGACCGACAACAGCAACCGGGCGGGGCAGGCGGGGAAGGAGGGGCAGGAGGGACAGGAGGGACAGGAGGGGAGCTGCGTGGAGCGGCGGTCGTGCTGCGGCCGACGACGGAAGCGGACATCCCCACACTGGGCCGCATCGTCCGGGAACCAGAGGTCGCGGCGTGGTGGTCGGTGCCCGACGACTACCGGGACATGCTCGCGATTCTCGTCCACGACGAGGTCATCGGGGCGATCCAGTTCTCCGAGGAGACCGACCCCGATTACCGGCACGCAGGCATCGACCTCTTCCTCACCACGAACCGGCACGGCCAGGGCCTCGGCACGGACGCCGTCCGCACACTCGCCCATTGGCTGATCCACGAACGCGGCCACCACCGCCTGACCATCGACCCGGCCGCCGCCAACACCGCCGCCATCCGCAGCTATCGCAAGGCCGGCTTCAAGCCGGTGGGAATCATGCGCGCGTACGGGCGTGACTACCGGACGGGCGGCTGGGCGGACGGGCTGCTGATGGATCTGCTGGCGGACGAGCTGACCTGAGGGGGCGAGGGCGAGGCCGTCAGGCGTTGGGGTGGTGGCGCCTGCGGTAGAGGGCGATCGCGGACTTCGGGGGGAAGCTCGGTACGTAGGTCAGCGCTCCGTCAGCTTTCGAGACGACCAGGTGGCTGCCGCCGAACGAACGAGGCTCGGTGGGCGGGAACGTGGCGTAGATGAGATAGCCGAGGTCGAATTCCTGGACGTGCACGGAGGCAGGGGTGCCGTCGTGGCAGCGCGGCTGGAAGTCGGCGCGGGCTCGGGCCAGTGCTTCCTCGGCGGTTGCCGGTGCGGCGTTCTCGGGCTCAGGCATATGTCCCCTCCTCGTGCGGAGCGTCGTTCGCGGCAGGCCGTCGCAGCATGTGAGGAGCCGGTTTGCACACCAAGGACAGCCGCAGGCTCGTTGTTGCTGCGGTTGCTGCGGTTGCTGCGGTTGCTGCGGTTGCTGCGGTTGCTGCCGTGGCGGTCGGAACAGTGCCCGGAACACGGCGTGTTCAGTCATTGTGGAGCGGATAGACCCACGCACCTGCCGTGGACCCGCGCCAGTCGATGTTCCACAGGGCGTCCTCGATGTCCCGTCGCAATAGGTGCGCTTCGGTGTCGTTTTCCGTGGCATCCAGGATGCGCCGACCCGTGATCCATTGGGCCGCCTTGGTGAGGAAGGCCTCCAGACTCGCGGCAACGAGTGTGCCCTCCAGGCCGTCCTCGTCTGGGCTGCCGGGCATGCGCAGTGTGTGGCCTGTGGGGCCGTCGATGACGATCAGACCGCCCATCCATCGGCCGAGCTTGAAGAACGGGCCGGAGGCGGAGGGCGTCTCCAGGTCCTCCGCCCATGCGATCTCCGAGAGGAAGTCGGGTCGGTCCGGTTCGAGGGCGATTCCTTGCGCGTCCATGACGGGGAGCCCGGATTCGGACAGCGCCCGTCGGGCAGCTGCGTCGGTGAGGCCGTCCGGCAGGTCATCGACGGATATACGCACGACAGTGGGCTCGCCGAGCAATTCCGCGGATCCCGCGGGGTCCGCGGGATCCGCCAGTCCCGCCAGTCCCGCCAGTTCCGCCAGATCCGTCGGGGCCGGTTCGGGGGCGTGCGCGGGGCGGGCGGGGCCGGCCACTGTCGGGCATCCGGAGAGGGGCGGGCCGTTCGGTGGTGTGAGCCCCGGGAAACCGGTGGGCGCGGCAGGCTCCACACCGAACAGGCCGCCCGCGCCTGCCACGATGACGCGATCCTCAACGGTAAGGGCGAGGTGGAGAAACTCCTCGTCGGGGCCTTCCTCGGCCCGGTCGGCATCCTCGAAATCGCTGAGGGTGGCCGGGCCGCTGGTGTCGTGGGCGTCGGGGTGAGCCCAGGTGATCGCTCGCCGTGCGGCTTCCGGCAGCTCGTCGTCGTGCCAGGGACCGCCCAGCAGTGCGCCGGTGGCGCTGTCCCGGACGTGGACAGGGGAAGGAGATCCGCACTCGACGGCCACTGCGGGGCGGCCGTGCCAATGGACCGCGTAGAGGTCATGGACCACCCCGGGTGTGAGATAGCGCGGGTGGTAGCCGCCCGGCGGACGCCAGTGCGCCCACTTCGTGGTCCACGGCAGACGGAGTCCCGAGCCCGCGATGCCTGTCGCCACTGCGGAGTCCTCGCGTGCGGTCGCCATCAGATGCAGCCAGGCAGCCCACTCCGGCTGGGTGGGCGGGGCCACCCCGTAGCTCCACAGATGCACGGCGTCGGCCGCGGGATTGTTTCCCGGAACCGATCCGTCGAAGGCGCAGTGCGCCGCATCCAGCAGTGCCTCCTGCGTCATGTTGGCGATGACGGAACCGTCGTGCAGCAATTCCTGGAACAGCCCGGCCTGGACGGCATGCATGGCCAGCCCGTGCGCGGCGTAGCGCCCCACTGCACCTGAGGCCGCCCACCCTTCGGTGTGCAGCAATTCCGGGGAGATCTCCCGGAGCCATTCGGCCATGTGCCGGTTGACGCGGAGCATCAACTCCTGGTCGGTGGCCTTTCGAAGAGCCTCGGCCAGCCCTTCATCGACGAATGCCACGCCGTCGGCTTCCGGAGCCACCAGGTCGGGGAACCGGGCGAGGATTCCCTCCAACGTGGCCTCATCCGCATCACGCAGCCCGCTGGACTGCGCGAGCTCCCGCCACACCCGGAGCGGAACACGGCGCGGCTCCGCCAGCGCGAGTGCCCGGATCTGCGCCGGTATTTCGCTCAGTTCCGACTCCGCTGGGGAATCGGCAGCATCCTCAAGAAGCAGGACGAAATCGCGGGCCGGCGGATCCGTCTGCGGCGGTCCCGCAACGACTACGCCAATCCTGCGCTGGTGGCTGAGCTTCTCGGCGAGCTCATCACGTAGTTGGCCGGGTCGCGCCGAATTCCGGGTGCGGCCTGCTCGGTGGACATTCTTGAGAAGGAGGCAGGTCTCGGTGGAGAAGTATCTGCGCAAGTGGCGCCACGGCGTGTTGATATGGGCTGCTTTCGGCACACCGATGAAGCCCAGTACCTCCGTCACGATCTCCTCGGGCGTGCGCCCCGTGGCGTCGAGCAGCAGGCTTCGCGATATTCGCCGGCGCACTTCCTGCACCACGTCGTTCGCCTCTCGTACGCCGCCCACGACGTCGAAGCGACGGGTGGTGCGACGCCCTTTGTCCCACCAGTCGACAATGCGTGAAGTTGCCTCGTCGACCGACAACTGGCTGGGGCCGGGGACGGGGACGGGGCCGGGGCTGTGGCCGTGGTTGTGGCTGGGGGCACTGGGCCGATTCACTGCTTCACCTCGGAGGCTGGCCGCGTTGTCGCATCGCCATCCTCCCTCATGGCCAACTCCGCCTCGTACAGCACCGGATCGGCTCCCAGAAGGTCGCAGTCAGCTGTCATCATGTCGCCATGAATCGCACAGAACTGCTGCTTATCGGTGGCCGGGCAGGTGTGGGCAAATCCACGGTCGGCTGGGAGGTTTCGGATCAACTACGAAGCCGCGCTGTTCCACACGCCGTAATCGAGGGTGATTTCATGGGGCAGGTGCATCCCGCTCCGGACGGTGACCCGCACCGCTCCCAGATCACCGAACGCAACCTGACCGCGATATGGGCCAATTACCACCACCTTGGCTATCGCCGCCTCATCTACACCAACACGATGAGTGTGCTTCCGGAGAGCGCAGGGATCTTCGAGCGAGCCCTAGGGCCTGTCCGATAGAACGCACGGAAGAATGCGTTCGCGTCTTTCGGCGTCCGTTCGCGTTCTGTCGCTTGCGTCGGCGCCGCCGTGGCCTCATCTGTTTGCACCGCCCGGGCTCCGTAGATGTGACCGTGGGCGGCCCATTGAGCGTTGGCCAACAGCACGACCGCATCACGGTTGATGAGCCCTTGGGCACTCCAGAGGCTCGATCGCCGCTCGTGGGCGGCTTCCGGATCCACCCCAGACCGAGCAGTACATGAATCGCCACGACTTCGGCACTCAGGTGGAGACAATCGACGAACACGGCGTCGGCACACGCCGACGGATGCTGTCGAGCACCTGCCCGGTTCCACCGTCCAGGATCAATTCGCTCCCGAGGAGATCTCCCGACGCGAAGTGAAGTTCCCACGCCCACGTGGTTCCGAGCGATTCGTTGGTCGCGGTAATCTCTCTCTTGCGCAGCGAGTCCGGCAACTGGGCAGGACCGGAGGCCGGCGGGCCGGTCAGCTCCGCCACGGGCCGACTACTCGGTGCCCCAGCTGTCCAGATCGCCATCGAAGACCTGCTCCCAGTGGTCGGCGTCGGCCACGGCTGAGTCAATCTCATCGGCCCATGACCGCACACTGTTTCGGGCATCCCGGTATTCATGCGGCGTATGGAAATTGCTGATCAAGAGCCCGCAGTAAAGGCGAATGAGAATGCAGAATTGCCGGAGACTGCTCGCGAGGGTGGTGGATTGATAGCCGGTCTCGCCGTCTTGCAGGACGGCGCCCGTCGTGCCGTCCAGCAGCACCTTACCGCCCGTCCATGCGCCCAAGATGTAGAAGGGCCCGCCGCTTTCTGGCTCCTGGGTGTCTTCCGGCCAGGGGGATTCCACCAACCCTGATTCCCGAAGGTCCACGGTGGACATGAACGGAAGTTGGTCCGAAAGTGCCGGTAGCCCTGTCGTGGTGAGAAAGCGTCGAGCGCCCTCCGCGGTGATTCCGGCCGGCAATTGAGACTCCAGCAGCACACGACAGGCGCGGTCTCCGAAGGCGGCCTCCAGCCATGCTCGGGAAGGTCCGGTCTGCGTCAGTGCCGGTACGGGGCACACCCACTCGCCTGCCGTGGTGATGGCACCGACGAAAGGCTCCGGCATCGCCAAAAGGTCAGGAGATTCGCTTGGTTCGGTGTCCGTCGTCACGGCGAAATGGCCGGTGGGACCCGCGATGAGCCAGTCTCCGTTCGTCCGCGACCTGGATCTGAACGGATGGGCGAGGCCGAGGACATTCCGGACCGGGGGCGCGGTCTCGCTGCGTGGCCACGACCGGCTGACCGGGATTCCTTCCGGGGTTTCCGTATAAGGCCGCGGGGAGGGGCCGAAAGTGCCGTACGGACGGCATCGTGACCAGACCGTCCGCCACGGCAGAGTGATACCCGCTTCAGCCATCGACCGGGCCAAGGCCTCGTTGCCACGGCTGACCGTGGCGTGGTGCAGCCATGCAAGCCACTCCGGATGTGGCGCCGAGGCCAGCCCCAGCTCCTCCAGATAGTGGGCATCCGTGGCGATACCGCCTTGGGGTACGCCACCGGGCCACGTGGCGGCCAGTCCCTGCAGCAATCCGTACGCGTCGAGATGTGCGAGCACGGTGCCGTCGCCCAGAATCCGGTCCATGGCACCCGCATGGGCGGCGTGGAGAGCCAGCGTCCTCGCCGCGTAGGTGCCGAGCGGGCCCGAGGTGCTCCAGGCCGCCGTTGTCCGGCCGGCCATCCGCTGTATCAGGAAGGTGACGATGGCCGCGTGTGGGACGGGGCGAACTGCCCGTATCCGATGGCGGGTCGACTCGGCCCGGAAGGCGACCTGCCGGTCGGCCCCGGCGGTATCCGGGACAGCAAGGATTTCCGTGAGCGCGTCTGCCAGTCCGGTCAGTTCGCACGCTGAAGTGTGAATGCCCAAGGCATGGCACAGCTCCTCCCATACCGGCAGGGGCACGCTGCGGGTTTCCGCCGCTGCCAGCGCCTCCAGCGGCGGATGTGCCGCAAGGAGTTCTGCCGGAAACGCGAAGGGGTCTGCTGGGCCGAAGTCTTCCTGGAGGACGAGTTCGTTCCGGGCCGGGGCGAGCACCCAGCTCTTGTCCGCGGACCGTTCCACGATGAAGCGGACAGTCGGACGTGCGGACATTCTCAGGGGGCGGAGTACGTTCCGGGTGATCCGGCTTGCTTCGTTCGAGGAGACGAGCGGGCCGGCCCACTGAACGTTCGCGAGCAGCGCGACACCACCACTCGTTATCCTGCGCGCGGCTTCGAAGAGGGGCAGGGTTCCGGGTTCCGCCCGCCATGTGTTCAGCAGACGGAGCGCGGCGTCTTCCGCTGTCAATCCTTGGCAGTCGATGTAGACGGCCTCTGGAATGCGGTCCGCCAGACCTTGCAGCAGCCGTGTCTTTCCGGTGCCTGCGGCGCCGCGGATCGCAAACGTTTCGTAGAGCCGGTGAGGCTTCTCCAGCCACGCTTCGATGCGCGCCAGGGCGCTGTCCGCTGTCATCACACTCGATCCTCGATGGGTGTGGCGGCGCGATCCGTGGTGTCGGAATCGCTTCGGGCGTCGAGGGGTGTCGTGATGCCCGCCACGATGAGCCGTCGAACTCTGCGCTCTCCTCCGGCCGGGAGACCCTGCCGAGTGGGAAAGCGCGGGGCGGCGTCGGACGCGTGCGCCTCGACCCGCCGGTCGTGGGGCGGGGAGTCCGGGGCTGGTGAGCTGCCAGGCCCCGCCGGCAAAAGCCGCTCGGCGCGGCCGAGGGGCTTGGGGCGGCCGAGGGGCTCGGAGGGCGGGAGGATCAGGAAGTTCTCCGGCTGTGGAGCCGGTGGTAGAGCTCCACGGCCGACTCCGGGGGGAAGTTGGGCAGGGACGACACTTCGCCGTCGGCCTTGGCGATGACGATGTTGCTTCCCCCGGGTTCCGCGGGAGGAGCGGTGGGGTCCTCGGCGGGTGGCCAGCCTGCGTAGATCAAATAGCCGATGTCGAATTCATGGACGAGCAGTTCGGCGGGGCCGCCCGGTGAGCCGACCTCGGGGAAGTGCTCCCGGCCGATCTCCAGCGCCTCGTCCGCGTTCGCCGGCACGGGCTGCGGTCCGGTCCGCGGGGGGAGCGGGGGTGGCGTAGGCGGCAGTCCCGGGATGCTGCCCGACGGGTCGGCATCGGTCATGTTCGGACTCCTTGGTGCTGCACATGCGGATGATGGTCAACCTAACCCACGCCGTGATGACCCGATCGGTTCGCCTCCGGGGAAGCCAGGAAGCCAGGAAGCCAGAAGACCTGGAGGCCAGAAGACCTGGAGGCCAGAAGACCTGGAGGCCAGAAGACCTGGAGGCCAGTAGGCCACGAGACCGGCTCGAACTGGGCTCAGCCCCTCCGCCGCGATACCCCCACGCAAACCCTCACCCGAACAGCACCCGTGCCAGCCAGAATTCCAGCAGCTCCGCTTCGCCGGTGATCTCGTACGTGCCGTTGTCGCTGGGGGCGCGGCCGTAGATGAGGAGCAAGAGGTCCGTCAGGGGCGCGCGGACGGAGACGGCGGCCGGTTCCTGGGCGCGGCGCCAGGCGAGGGTGTCGCCGGTGAGGTCGACGAGCCAGTCGGCGGCCGCTTCCGGTGGGGTGTCCGTGGCGTGGAAGTGGAGGGTACGGCCGGGGCCGAGGAGTTCGCGTCGGTCGGGGTGGTGGTCGAACATCTCGGGCAGGGAGCCCAGTTCCATCCATTCGTCGAGGCAGTCGAGGGCGACCCGCTGGTCGACGGTGAAGTCCACGCCGAGGGTGAGAGTGGCGTCGGCCCGGTGCATGACAGTCTCGTGGGCCATGCGGCGGGCGAAGAAGCGCGGGGAACCGGAGGGGAGCGGGGTCCAGATCCGGGCGTCGGGGCCCGCGGTGCGGAGCGTGTCCGCGAGGAGCCGGGCGCCCTCGGTGAGCCAGGCGGCGAGCGCGGCCGGGGTCTCGGTGGTGTCGCGGGGGAGGACACGGAGTGCAGTGTCGGACGGGGGCTCGGTCGCCCCGGTCCGGACGAGTTCCTCGACCCAGCGGTGGGTCTCGCCCAGATGCCGGAGCAGCTGGGCGAGGTTCCAGTCGGGGCAGGAGGGCACGGCGGCCGTCAGAGAGGTGCGCGCGTCGATGCCGGCGCTCAGCAGGTCGGCCTGGTGGACGATTTCGGCGCAGTGGTCGTCGTAATCCATGGTGGCGTCCATGCCGTCACGGTAGAGGCCGCCACCGGCGACGGGCCGTCACCACGTGCGAGCGGGCGCCGCCAGGCGGAACCGCAGTCGGCAGATCACCGCGTCGGTGTCCCGGCGGACGGCGTGCGCGACGACCGCGCCGCGCTGGTTCTGGAGCAGGCGCTGCCAGAGATGGGCGGGCTCGGCCTCCGGGATCAGCACGGTGATGCGGGTGCCGGGGTGACGGGCCGACACGTCGGTGACGTAGGCGGCGATCGGGCGGCCGAGGGAACGGGTGGCCGAGGGCAGTTCGAGGAGATCGACGCCGGGGTTCCAGAGTTCCCAGTCGCGGCGGAGGGCCTCGGTGGCCGGACGGTCCTCGGGGGTGTCGTGGGTGACGGTGACCGCCACCACCTCGTCGCCGAGGGACACCGCTGCGTTCAGGGCCTCGCCGGTGAGCCGGGAGAGGTGCGAGACGGGGACGACGACCAGGGAGCGGGCGCGGCGCGGGGGCTCGGGGAGGCGGCCCAGGCCCAGGCGTGCGCCGATCCGGGCGTAGGCGCGGTGTACCGCCTCCAGGGCCAGGACGAGGAGGGGCAGGGCGATGACGATCAGCCAGGCGCCCTCGGTGAACTTGGTGGCGGTGACGACGAGCGCCGAGACGGCGGTGAGCAGGGCGCCGGCACCGTTCAGCAGGGCCTTGCCGCGCCACCCGGGGGAGCGTTCGCGCCGCCAGTGCCGGACCATGCCGACCTGGCAGAGGGTGAAGCCGACGAAGACGCCGATGGCGAAGAGCGGGACGAGGGTGTTGACGTCCCCGCCGGAGAAGACCAGGAGGCCCGCGGCGACGGCGGCCAGCGCCAGCACACCGTGGCGGTGCACCTGGCGGTCCGCCTTGAGGCCGAAGACGTGCGGGAGGTGGTTGTCCCGGGCCAGCAGGCCCATCAGGACGGGCAGGCCGCCGAAGGAGGTGTTCGCGGCGAGGGCCAGCAGCACCATGGTGGCGAACTGGACGACGTAGAACGCCGCGTTGTGGCCGAACGAGGCGTCCGCGAGCTGGGCGAGGACGGTGACACCCTCGACGGGCTGGAGGTGGAAGCGGCCGATCAGGACGGACAGCCCGATCAGCATCACACCGAGCAGGACGCCGAGCGCGACCTCGGTGCGCTGCGCACGCCGGGCCGCCGGGGCCCGGAAGGACGGCACGGCGTTGGCGACCGCCTCGACCCCGGTCAGCGCCGAGCAGCCGGACGCGAACGCCTTGAGCAGCAGGAGGGCGCCGACCGCGGTGGCGTTGTCGGCGAGGACGGAGGCGTGTCCGTCGGCCGTGGTGGTGGCGGCGGGGGCGGCGCGGAAGAGCCCGACGGCGACCATCGTCAGAACGGCGCCGACGAAGACGGCGGTGGGGAGGAGGAAAGCCTTCGCCGAGTCGACGATGCCGCGCAGGTTGATGGCGGTGATGAGGACGAGGACGGCCAGGCAGATCCCCACCCGGTCGTCGTAGAGGGCGGGGAAGGCCGAGGTCAGGGCCGCGACGCCGGCCGTCACCGAGACGGCGACGTTCAGGACGTAGTCGAGGATGAGGGAGGCGGCGGCGAACAGGGCGGTACGGCGGCCGAGGTGGGTCTTGGCCACTGCGTAGGAGCCGCCGCCGTTGGGAAACGCCGCGATCACCTGACGGTACGAGGCGACGAGGACGGCGAGCAGGGCGGCGATGGCGAGGGTGACGGGGAGCGTGAAACCGAGGCCGTGGCTGCCTGCCGCGGCCAGGACCAGGACGATCGACTCGGGGCCGTAGGCCACGGATGCCATGGCGTCGAGCGAGAGGGCGGCCAGGCCCTGGAGGGCGGTGAGCCGGTGACGGGCGTCGGGCTCGGAAACCGCGGCGCCGCCGCCGGGCCCGTTGGCGGGGGTGTGGTCAGCGCCGGAGGCGGTGTCGGTGTCGGAGGCGGTGTCGGTGTCGGTACGGGTATCGGAGCCGGGGCCGGAGCCGAGGCCGGGGGCGCCCGGCCGGGTGGTGGTGACGGCGGCGGTGGCGGTGGCGGTATCCGGCGGTTCCTCCGGCCGGCCATCGGACTGGGAAAGCTGCGGCATCGTTCGTCGTACCTCCGTGCGCACCGTGCGGGACCAGGTCAGCGTGCGGGGCGCGACGGCCGCCGTCCGCGGACCTTGGCGGTCCCTTGGCGGACGACGGCCCGTTCTTCACGGGTTCTTGACGCGGGGGAATGCCGTCAACTGCTCCCTCCGGGCGTCGGTGGGACAGGGCAGTCACCAGAGCCGGTGGGGGCGGTGCGGCTGGGGGCCGTGGGCCGCAGCGCGCCGGCGCGGCTCAGACTGCCCGCCGTCCGCACCCGCCGTCTGCCACCCGCCGTCTGCCACCCGCCGCACTCCGGCTCGCTCAGCGGCGGTACGCCGGAGTGAGTGCCTGCAGGTCCTGGTAGCGGACCAGTCGGACCCCGCAGAAGTCATCGGGGTCGTCCTCCATGTTGAAGAAGGCGGCGATGATCCAGACCACCAGGAAGAGGTAGCCGCCCAGCCAGCGGCGGAACAGCCGGGGAAGGCGCGGGCGGCTGGCGTCCGTTTCGCGGATGACACGCGTACGGACGGCGAACTTGCCGAGGCTTGCGCCGGCGATGCGGGTCAGCAGGACGTGGTTGAGGAACGACAGCCCGAAGCCCGCGCCGGCGACGGCGTAGAAGGTCTGCAGGGCGGGCAGAGCGGAGTGGCCGGCGGAACGCAGGGCGACGAAGGCGGCGGCCAGGGCCAGCAGTCCGTCGAGGAGAATCGCCCCGAACCGGCGCATGGTGTCCGCCTCTTCGGGGATGCGCGGAGCCGCGGCGTACGGAGGGTACGGAGCGTGCGGGTGTTGCGGAGCCGGCTGCGGTGGATACGGGTGCGGCGGTCCCGGGTACGGCTGCTGCGGGGGAGCTGGGTGCTGTGGTCCCTGGTATGGGTGCGGCGCCCCCTGATACGGCTGCTGGGGAGCCTGCTGCGGCGCTCCCTGATACGGCTGCTGGGGATACGGGTGCGGCTGGTAGGGCTGTTGGGGCGGCGGGCCCTGCGGAGAAGGCTGCTGTGGAGGGAAAGGTCGCTCGTACACAGGTCCGGATCATTCCATGCCGTGCGGGTCAGAACGCCGCAGCGGGCCGGGAGAAGTCGTAGCGGACACCGGTGAGTTGTTCCGAGGCGGCCCACAGGCGCTCGCCGTTCGCGTCCTTCTTGGTCCAGGGGGCGCGGAAGGACTGGGCGGGGGCGCCGCGCAGTCCGCTGCGCGGGCCGATGAAGGAGTCCGGCCGCATGTGCGGGGCGGTGGCCGCGCAGAGGGTGCCCAGGGCGCCGCCGTCCGGGGACTGGGCGATGAGGCGGTTGCCCAGCTCGATGGCCCGCTCGGCGGAGCTGCGGCCCTCCATCCGGACGCCCGTGGTCTGCAGATTGGTGGACGCGTATCCGGGGTGCGCGGCGGCCGCGACGACCTGCGAACCGGCCGCGGCCAGCCGCCGGGCCAGCTCGTGGACGAAGAGGAGGTTGGCGCTCTTGGAGCGGGCGTAGGCGATCCAGCGGCGGTAGGAGTGCGCGCTGTTGAGGTCGCTGTGGTCGAGGTCGGCGAGGGCGTGCAGCATGCTGGAGACGGTGACGACCCGGGCGCCGGGGGTGGCGAGAAGCTTGGGCAGCAGCAGCCCGGTCAGCGCGAAGTGGCCGAGGTGGTTGGTGCCGAACTGCATCTCGAAGCCGTCGGCGGTGGTGCGGTACGGCAGGGCCATCACGCCCGCGTTGTTGATGAGCAGATCGAGACGGTCGCCGTCGAAGTCGTCGAGGGCGGCGGCGAAGTCCCGTACGGAGGACAGATCGGCCAAGTCGAGCGGCCGGAACTCGGCCTCGGCGGTGGGGACTTCGGAGCGCAGCCGGTCCAGGGCGGCGATCCCGCGCGTCTCGTTGCGGCAGGCCAGCAGTACGCGGGCGCCCTGGCGGGCCAGTTCACGTGCGGTGACATAGCCGATGCCGCTGTTCGCGCCCGTGACGACCGCCGAGCGGCCCGTCTGGTCGGGGATGTGGCTGGTGTTCCACCTGGTCACGCCTGCACTCCTCCGTAGGGGGCAACCAGGTTACGCCGCGCGGTGGGACGGATGGGGCCGGAGGGGCGGAGGTGAGGGGCGCGGCGCGCCGGACACCGTCCGCCACCGCCGCACCGGCCGTGGTCACTCCCCTTCGGCGAGGCGCTTGATCGCCGAGAGGCGGGTGTCCCAGGCGGCGGCCACCCGGTCCATCCACCGGGCGGTGCCCCCCAGCCGCTCCGGTATGACCCGGTAGCGGGCCTCCCTGCCCTCCTCCGCCACGGCGTCCGCGCCCGCGTCGGGGCCCGCGCCCGCGTCGGGGCCCGCGCCCGCGTCCCTCTCCGGCCCGGCTCCGGCCGGGTCAGATCCCGCTCTCCCCGCCCCGGGCCTCCGCGCCCCGGACGTTCTCCACGCCCCGGACGTTCTCCACACTCCGTACGCGATACGCCGGGACCGAGACCGACGGATCGTCCAGGCAGCTCCCCGACGCCAGATCGAAACGCTGCTTGAGCAGGGGTGATGCCACGAATGGGCGGCCGTCGGCGGAGCCGGTCAGGCCGCGGGAGAGGACCTGGGCGCCGGTGAACGGGTCGCGGTTGGCGATCGCATAGGTCTGCCCGGCGCGGTCGATGAAGAGCGCGGCCTGGGTGCCGTCCGGGAGGAGGGCGGCGACACCGCGCCCCGGGGTGAGGTCGTCCCGTGTGCAGACCGCGACCCAGCCCTGCGGGCAGCGGATCTCGACCGTGGCGGCCGTGGTGGAGACCTCAAGGTCTCCCTCGGTGTGGGTGAGCGTGGCGGTGGCGGTGGTCATCAGACGGAGGTCCCTTCCAGGGTGCGAACGGGCAGGGTCGGGCCGGCCAGCAGCGTCAGGTCCGGCTTGACCTGGTCGCGCTCCGGCACGAAGCGGACGGACGGGTCGGGCGCGTCGGGCGCGTTGACGAAGGAGACGAAGCGGGCCAGCCGCTCGGGGTCGGCGAGGGTCTCGGCCCATTCGTCGCGGTAGTGGGTGACATGGGCGGCCATCAGGGCCTCCAACTCGTCGCACAGCCCCAGGGAGTCATGGACGACGACGTCCCGGACGTGGTCGAGGCCGCCCTCGATCCGCTCCAGCCAGGCGGAGGTGCGCTCCAGCCGGTCCGCGGTGCGGATGTAGAACATCAGGAACCGGTCGATCAGCCGGATCAGTTCGGCGTCGCTCAGGTCCTGGGCGAGCAGATCGGCGTGGCGCGGATCGGCGCCCCCGTTGCCGCCCACGTACAGGTTCCAGCCGTTGGAGGTGGCGATGACGCCGAAGTCCTTGCCGCGGGCCTCCGCGCACTCCCGGGCGCAGCCGGAGACCGCGGACTTCAGCTTGTGCGGGGAACGCAGCCCCCGGTAGCGCAGCTCCAGTTCGATGGCCATACGGACCGAGTCCTGCACGCCGTAGCGGCACCAGGTCTGCCCCACACACGACTTCACGGTGCGCAGCGCCTTGCCGTATGCGTGCCCCGACTCGAAGCCCGCGTCCACCAGCCGGGCCCACACCTGCGGGAGCTGGTCGACCCGGGCGCCGAACAGATCGATCCGCTGGCCACCGGTGATCTTGGTGTAGAGGCCGAAGTCGCGGGCCACCTCGCCGATCACGATCAGCTTGTCCGGGGTGATCTCCCCGCCGGGGATGCGCGGCACGATCGAGTACGAGCCGTTGCGCTGGAGGTTGGCGAGGAAGTGGTCGTTGGTGTCCTGGAGGGCGGCCTGTTCCCCGTCGAGGACATAGCCGTCGGCGCCGACGCTGGGGGCGAGGGAGGCGATGATCGAGCCGACGGTGGGCTTGCAGATCTCGCAGCCGTCGCCGTTCCTGGCCTCCGGCCGGCCGTGCGAGTCCAGCAGCTCGGCGAAGGTCGTCAGCCGCAGGGTGCGGACGATCTCGTAGAGCTCGGCGCGGGTGTGCGGGAAGCAGCCGCACAGCCCGGTGTCGATGGTGGCGCCGTTCGCGGCCAGCTCGTCGTTCATCACGGCGGTCAGCGACTTGACGCAACTGCCGCAGCCGGTACCGGCCTTGGTGCACTTCTTGATCTCGGGGAGGGTGCCGCAGGAGTGCTCGGTGACCGCCGCCCGGACCGTCCCCTTGGTTACGTTGTGGCAGTTGCACAGCACCGCACTGTCCGGCAGCGCGGACGGGCCGAGCGCGGCCCCGCCCTCGGCCGCGGCGGGCAGCACCAGCTGCTCGGGCGGCACCGGGGGAACGCTGCCGGTCAGCGGGCGCAGCATGCCGTACGCCTCGGCGTCGCCGACCAGTACCCCGCCCAGCAGCTCGCCCGCGGCGCCGATCACCAGCTTCTTGTAGACGCCGCTGCGGGCGTCGGAGTAGACCACGTCCAGACAGCCGTCGGCGGTGCCGTGGGCGTCGCCGAACGACGCGACGTCCACCCCGAGCAGCTTGAGCTTGGTGGACAGGTCCGCGCCGGTGAAGCCTTCGGCCGCTCCGGTGCCGGCGCCGAGTGCGTCGGCGAGGGTGCCGGCGACCGTGCGGGCCATGTCGTAGCCCGGCGCGACCAGTCCGTAGACCCGGCCGTCGGCGGCCAGGGCGCATTCGCCGATCGCGTACACGGCGGGGTCGGCGGTGCGGCACCGCTCGTCGACGACGATGCCGCCGCGTTCGCCGACCGGCAGCCCGCAGTCCCGGGCGAGCTGGTCGCGGGGCCGGACACCGGCCGAGAAGACGACCAGATCGGTCGCGATACGGGAGTCGTCCGACAGGCCCATGGCGGTCACCGCACCGGCCCCGTCCGCGACGATCTCCTTGCCGCCGACGCCGGTGTGCACCTCCAGGCCCATCTCCTCGACGGTACGGCGCAGCGCGCGGCCGCCGCCCTCGTCGACCTGCAGGGCCATCAGCCGCGGACTGAACTCCACGATGTGGGTGCGCAGCCCCAGCCCCTTCAGCGCCCCGGCCGCCTCCAGACCGAGCAGCCCGCCGCCGACCACCACACCGGTGCGGGCGTTCTTGGCGTACTCCTCGATGGCCAGCAGGTCCTCGATGGTGCGGTAGACGAAACAGCCCGCACTGTCCTTGCCGGGCACCGGCGGGACGAACGGGTAGGAGCCGGTGGCCAGCACCAGGGTGTCGTAGCGGACGGTCAGACCGGAGCGGGCGGTGACCGTGCGGGCCGTGCGGTCGACGGCCGTGGCGGGGTCGCCGAGGTGCAGTTCGATGCCGTGGCGGGCCATGAAGTCCGGATCGACCAGGCTCAGGTCGTCGGGGGTGCGGCCGGCGAAGTACGACGTCAGCTGGACGCGGTCGTAGGCCGGGCGGGGCTCCTCGCACAGCACGACCACCCGGGTCCGCCCGGTGACGCCGCGGCCGGCCAGCTCCTCCAGGAAGCGCTGGCCGACCATGCCGTGGCCGACGAGGACAAGGGTGGGGGTGGTGCCAGGCGCGGCGGCTGGCGTGGCTTCCGGGTGCGGCGGCATCGAGGTCATGTTCCTCAGCCTGCGGTCCGGCTGTTACCCGCCCGCATCTGCTCTGTTTCCCGGGCGGAACGCTGCCCTCAGTGGCGGGCGGGCCGCCGTGTGAGGGCGGGCCCGCCGGGTGCGGGCCCGCCCAGGCTGCCCGCTCAGGCTGCCCGCCCCGACTGTCCGGCCCGCCCCCCGCCTGGCCTTCCGGTCAGCCGTTCAGCTGCGCCGGGCACAGCCGCCGCGGCTGCTGGTCGGTGCGCAGCTTCGCGTCGACACAGCCGCCCGCCAGACCGCCGTGGGCCCGGCTGCCGAAGTTGGCGGTGACGGTCAGCGCGCCGTCGCCGAAGACCGTGCGCTGCACGCTGCGGTCACCGGTCAGCCACCGGAACGAGGTCAGCTGCTCGGCGCCGGCCGCGCGGTGCAGCGGCGAGAAGTACTTCTGCAGCGCGGCCAGCTCGGGCCCCTTCTTGTCCAGCGTCGGCCCGTCGAGGACGTAGTTGAGCGGGGTGTTGTAGAGCATCGCCAGCAGCGCCCGGTTGGTCTTCTGCTCCGGCAGCTTCTCGTACGACAGCTCCCAGCGCTCGGCGTTGACCAGCGAGCCGTGCAGCGCGGTCTCGTAGAGGGGGACGCGGTACTTCGGGTCGTACATGGCCGTGGCCACCTCGGCGGGCAGCTTCACCGGCTTGAAGAAGGCGCCCGGGGCCTTCTCCGGGAGGTAGCCGCCCCACGTCTTCTTGTCGCGCTCCAGCTTCCACAGGCCGTCGGCGGTCGGGGTGCCCGAGCCGTGGTCGTAGGCCAGCACCTGGTTGGCCCAGGGCTGGGCGGACTCCGATCCGAGAACGAGGTTCTCCGACAGCCGCCGCATCCGGGCGAGCCGCATCTCGCGGTCGCCCGCCTTGGTCATCTCATGGCCCTTGCCGTGGTCGCGGAACACCTCACCCGTCGCATCCACATCGAGGAAGTAGCTGTCCGCGCCGTTGGCGACCATCTTGCGGGTGCGGTCGGCGAGATAGTGCTTGCCCGGTTCGGCCTTCTCGAAGGCGCGGGAGCTGAGATAGCAGCCGCGGTTCCCGAACCCGGTCTCCGGGGTGCCGTCCGCCTTCCGTATACAGAAGTCCGGGTAGACCCGGTCCGGCCAGGCCGAGGTGGGGCTGTCGGCGGTCTTCGGGTCCTGCCCGTTGGCGAAGGTGTCGTACGGCCCGACGAGATAGCCCGCCTTCTTGGCGGCCCGTACCGCCGCGGCGTTCATCGGGTTCGGACCGGCGTCGTAACCGAGCCACATCCGGTCCACGCCCAGCCGCTTCAGCTTGTCGACCCCGGCGGCGGTACGGGCCTCGCCCCACCCATAGGCGTGGAAGGCGCCGAGCAGCTTGCCGGTGGCCGGGCTCCGCCGGATCTTCTTGCGCAGACTGCCGAGCTGTCCGTGCTGGGAGAGGTAGGAGCGGTAGTCGGCGGCGGGGGCGACCGGGTTGCCGTCGGTCAGTGCGAAGGAGACCTCGTAGTCACGGGTGCCCTCACCGGCGTCGAAGGCATGCGCGGCCGTGGCGCGCAGCCGCCCTCCGGTGGAGGCGAAGCGCAGCGAGGTGCCGATGTCGGTGGGGGTGAGATAGCTGACCCCGGCCCGGCCCATGGAGTAACCCCACAGCGGGAGTGCCAGGCCCTCGCCCATGTCGACGGTGCTGCCGGCCAGTCCGCCCTTCTCCACGCCGGCGTTCCAGAACGCGTCCCGCACGGGCACGTCCAGGCCCTCGCCGCGCGGCAGTTGCAGGGCGGAAGCGGCCCGGTCGGTACCGGTCACCGGCCAGCTGACCTTCCCGTCGCGGTCCGCCCGCAGCTTGATCCGCAGCCGCCCGCGCTCCGAACTGGCCGTGACCTTCAGCCCCTTGGCGGGGTAGCTCCAGCGCGCCCCGCCGGCCGTCCGCGTCACCGGCCCCGGCTTGCCGAGCCCGTCGCCCGCCGGAGCGGACAGCACCAGCCGCCGCCCGTCCGCGGTGCGCCCGTCCACCGCCAGTGAGGCGGTGTCGACGACGGCCGTACCGCCGGCGACGGGCAGTTCGAGCCGGCTGCCCTCCAGCGTGCCGGCGGCGGCACTGTCACAGCCGGCCACCCCGAAGGTGGTCGCGGTCAGTGCGAGGGAGGCGGCGAGCACACGGGTCGTACGGCGGTGTCGCCGCGTGGTCCTGGGGAGGTGGGAATACATAGGGAAGTGAATAGTCAGCGGGGTTAAGAGAGTTCTAAGAGCCCGCCGTCGAGCTGCTCGACTGGCTTTCTCCTGGTGACAGCCGGCCGAGGGCCGTTTCCGGTGCTCGCCGCCGCCCGGTGCGCGCCGGGGGGCCTCACGGATCAGGCCGCGACGCCACATGAGCGTGGTGTGAGCCGATCGTGAGCGATGTGGCCGAGCCTTGTCATGTGCCGGTCGCGGTGGCAATCCGATTCTGCTGCGTGGCCGGCGGCACTCCGTTCCCAGAGGGTTCGGAGCTGATGCACACCTCGCTCACAACGGGCTCCGCCTTGCCTGGACGGCCTCGCCCGGACTGGCGAACGGAATCGCAGACGCAATTCGCACTTCAGGCAGAAGGTAAGGGAAGCAAAAATGAGCAGCAGAATACGCAGCCGGCGGTTGAAGGCGGCCGCGGCGGGAGCAGCGGGCGTCATGGCGGCGCTGTGCCTGACCATCACCCCGGCGCAGGCAGACTCGCCTGGCGGCGGCGGCAGCCTGATGCCGGACTCCGGGGTCGGGTCCGTCCCCGAGAGCACCGACGACTGGTCCACTCGCGAGGGGCTCGCCAAGTACCTCTCCGGGTGCGGTGAGTCGTGCACCTTCGTGCCCCTCGAAAAGGTCGGGGAGCCGACGTACGGCACGCCGACGAGGGTGGGGAACGCCAGCCAGAACTGCTCCCCCTCCGAAACGGCTGCACCAAAGTACGAGGAGGCCGAGACCATCAGCGAAACGCTCACCATCGGCCTGTCGATCGACGGCATCTCCGCGGTGACGCCGAAGATCGAGCAGAGCTGGATGAAGTCGAACACCGTGAGCAATGCGCTCACGGGCACCCTGGCCCCTTATCAAACTGGCTGGTTCGAGGAGGTTCCCGTCACTCAGAAGGCGAAGGGGACCTGGAAGATCGACGGCGTCAGTGAGACCAACCCCTTCGGTGCGGCGAACAAGTACACCGCCGTTGGGCCGCGCGAATTCCATGACGTCGAGTCGGACATCACTTACAAGATCATCCGGTTCAACACCAAAAACCTGACCGAAGACGAAAAGAAGAACCTGTGCGGCAAGGACGGCCCGGTCTAATTCAGTTGGCGCGTGGAGTGTGGTGACCACCGAAACGCCGTGAGCTGCCCGGAACGGGACGAGGGCCTTCTGGCTCGGTGCGGATTGCGAGATCTGCACCCGGAGACCAGAAGGCCCTCACTGCCTCCGCAACCCCCTTGCCGTACTGCCGGCCGAGGCCACGGTGCGGCGGCGTCACGTCGCCATGAAGCATCGGCGATACGGGGTCCTCGTATGACGGCCAACGCTCTCGCACCTCGCCGTCATGCCAACACGCGGACAGCGAAGGGTGATTCGTTTTAACAGCGCCCGTCTCAGAGCAAGGTGGGGGAGAGGGCTGCCGGCTCGGGTCCATGGGCCGCTGCGGCGGGTCGGTGTCCGCAGGGCGCACCGGACCAACACCTAATAGCGCAGCGCCGGGAACCAGTCGCCGCGCCCCCCGGGCGTGAGGTCGAGCAGGTGCCACACCGGCGTGAGCAGGTCGATACCGCGCTCGTCGATGTCGTCGGACATACGGGGGTGCACCGAGTAGACGTGGCGCACCGCCCCGGTGTCGTCGCGGCTGAACACCGACACCGTCGAGTCCTGGATGCCTTCGGCGTCCTCGCTGCCCAGGTCGTATTTGAAGGTGCCGGCCCCGGCACTGAGCAGGCGCAGGTTCGTCCACTGCCGGTCGCGGGCGTACGCACGCAGCACCGGCAGCTCGGCCGCGGCGACGACCGCGAAGTCGACGTTCTGCGTGACGTGGTCGACGATCCCGTTGAACCCGTCGATCCACATCGTGCACATCGGACAGGCCTGCTCCTGCTGCTTGCCGTACATGAAGTGGTAGACGATCAGGTCACGGCCGGGCTCGCTGAACAGTTCGCTGAGCCGCACGGTCCGCGCCGGGGCGTCCCCGGCGTGCAGATCCGCGGGACCTTCCTCGAAGACGTAGTCGTCGACGACCGGTCCCGGCGGCAGCCCCCGCCGCATCGCGGCGACCTGTTCGCGATGGCGCATCAGCTCGATCTCGGCGTGCCGCAGCTCCTCGCGGGCGTCGGCGTACTCGGTCGACTCCCCGGTGAGACGGGTTTGCATCGCCACCTCCTGGACGACTGCCGGCCCGGGACGGCGTCCGCCGCGCAGCTGCTGCCCCCGGGCCCCTGTCTGCTCTGTCCACCACCGTCTGCTCTGTCCACCATTGTCGGCTCGTGCGCGGAGCCTCGCCAGGCGGACGGTGGGAGGGGGAGCGTTCCGGAGGGACTGCGGGGGACCGCGCCCCTTGAGGGCGCCGTCCCGGACGCGTCCGCGGAGCCGGACGGCTCAGTCGAGCCACTGGGAGGCGAGCCCGGCGAGGTACGAGAGCGACAGGGCTGTGGTGGCGATCTGCAGCCCTGCCGTTCCTCCGGTCCAGTAAGTGAGGACGGCCATGGCGGAGGCCACCCACACGCTCGTACACCAGCCGCAGCTGACCAGGTAGGAGGGCTTGGAGTCATCGCCGAACCGGTCGGCGACCCAGGTGCGGAAGCCCGCCGCGAGAGTGTCCTTCGTGAGGAACCTGGTGAGGCGGCATGTGGCGCCGAGGGACAGCAAAAACTCCGGAAGGCTCATGAAATCCACCCTGTCCACGAGAATGCCCTGGGCGATCCGTCACTGGTTGATGATGAGGATGGTGCCGATGCCGCCCGCTCGTTGGTTGGCTGCATCGGCCTCTTGCCACGTGTAGTAGTGGCGGACCGTGCCGTCAGGCAGCGTCAGTTGGTAGATGGTGACGGCCCGAGGGGTACCGCCGCCGCAATTGCAGCCCATGTTCCGCTCCTTCGGTGACTTTTCGCGATGAGGGGCAATTGGTGGTCCGGCGGGCACCGTCGCGTCTTCGGGCCTGTCCTTGCGGCCCAGCAGCCGTCCCCCGTATGCGTGTGACGGGGGACGGCTGTCCTGCCGGGTCGCTCATCGGCCCGAGGCCGTGCCCGCCGGTTCGGTCGAGTGGCCGCACGCCTCCTGCTGTGCAGTGCGCGAGCCGGGGCGGGGGCCTCAGGTGAGGCAGACGCCCAGAGTGCTGGACGAGCTGAGCGGCCCACTGGCGCCGGTCGTGGTCGCCGTGTAGCTGGCGTACAGCACCTGTCCGATGTTGAGGGTGGCCGTGCAGCTGGCGTTCCCGCTCGCGTTGGCCACGGCGGTGCACACCACGGGGCCGGCGGGGCCGTCCAGGTGGAAGGTGACCAGCGCGCCCGGAGTCGCGCCACTCGCGCTGAACGTGGCGGTGGCGAACGACCACGGCAGCGGGGGGAAGTTCACCGTGTAGCAGGCCGGGTGCGCCGTGAGCCCCCCTGTCGACCCGCCGACGTTGACGGTTGCCGTTGCGGAGACGCCGACGCAGGTGCAGGTGGTGTTGGCGGCGATCACGGTGGCGGTGACGACGTTGGCTCCGGCCGGGAGTGTGCTGGTGGTGACGCTGGCCTGGCCGGCGGCGGTGGTGACGCCGATGCCCAGGGGTCCGTTGATGGTGGAGAAGAGTACGGTCGCGCCTTGGACGGGGGCGTCGTTGCAGGTGACGGTGGCGGTGAGGGTCACCGGCTGGCCGGCGGTGGGTTTGGTGGGCGTGGACGTCAGTGTGACGGCGCAGCTCTGTGCCGGGGCGACGTTGACGGTTGCCGTTGCGGAGACGCCGACGCAGGTGCAGGTGGTGTTGGCGGCGATCACGGTGGCGGTGACGACGTTGGCTCCGGCCGGGAGTGTGCTGGTGGTGACGCTGGCCTGGCCGGCGGCGGTGGTGACGCCGATGCCCAGGGGTCCGTTGATGGTGGAGAAGAGTACGGTCGCGCCTTGGACGGGGGCGCCGTTGCAGGTGACGGTGGCGGTGAGGGTCACCGGCTGGCCGGCGGTGGGTTTGGCGGGCGTGGAGGTCAGCGTGACGGCGCAGCTCTCTGCTGCGGCGACGTTGACGGTCGCTGTCGCGGAGACGCCGACGCAGGTGCAGGTGGTGTTGGCGGCGATCACGGTGGCGGTGACCACGTTGGCTCCGGCCGGGAGCGTGCTGGTGGTGACGCTGGCTTGCCCGGCGGCGGTGGTGACGCCGATGCCCAGAGGCCCGTTGGCGGTGACGAAGAGGACCGTCGCCCCCTCGACGGGGACGCCGTTGCACGTGACGCTCGCGGTGACGGTCACCGGCTGGCCGGCGGTCGGGTTGGCGGGCGTGGACGTCAGTGTGACGGCGCAGCTCTGTGCCGCGGCGACGTCGACGGTCACCGTCGCGGAGACGCCGACGCAGGTGCAGGTGGTCTCGGCGGCGATCACCGTGGCGGTGATGACGTTGACGCCGGGCAGCAGTGTGCTGGTGGTGACGCTGGCCTGCCCGGCGGCGCTGGTGACGCCGACTCCCAGGGAGCCGTTGATGGTGGCGAAGAGGACCGTCGCCCCCTCGACGGGGATGCCGTCGCAGGTGACGGTGGCGGTGACGGTCACCGGCTGGCCGGCGGTCGGCGTGGAGGGTGTCGCCGTCACCGTGACCACACAGTCCTGCGCCTCGGTGACGGTCAGGGTCGCGGTGGCGGCGCCACTGGTGGCGCCGGCGGCCACCACGACGGCCGTTGTGGTCGCTGTGAAAGTGGCGCTCGCGTTGCCCAAGGCGTCAGCGGTGACGGACTGCGCGGGTACCGCGTCATAGGTGAAGGTGATCACCTCTCCCGGTGCGGCACCGGTGACAGCGGCTTGGAAGGTCTGGCCCGCCAAGACGGTCGGCGGGGTGAGAGTCAGAACGAGTGCCATGCTGGACAGCCCCTTTCGAAGGCTCCGTGAAGGAGGTGGGGGCTGAAGCACGCCGGAAGGCAGGAAACTGTCCGAGCGCGCTCACCTGCCGGGGGTGCCCTGAAGAACAACGACGGAACTGCCGCACACCAGCAGTCGTCCATGGTCCCCCGCCAGGGGATGGGCACCCCACCGTCGGTAGCACCGATTCAACGGAACGGCCGGACGCCACGCCACAGTTGGCGAGGGAAGTAATCCGGATGGCGCAGCGCGCGTCAGCGGGGGGTACCAACCCCTGGGTGGCCTGTGCGATCCCCGCCGACCGGGAAGCTGGCCAACACAGTTTCGGCATCCATGAATTCGGAGTCCAGGGCGGGGATGGTTCATAAGATCAACCGGTGCCTCCTGACATATCGCTGTTCACCTTGACCCTGCTCTGCCTGGCCGCGCTCGCGGCGGGCTGGATCGACGCCGTGGTGGGCGGTGGGGGACTGCTGCTGCTCCCCGCCCTGCTCGTCGGTCTGCCGCACACCCCGGTCGCGTACGTCCTGGGGACCAACAAGTCCACCGCCATCGTGGGCACCACCGCGGCCGCGGTCACCTACGTCCGCAAGGCCCCGATCGATGTACGGACCGCGCTGCGCATCGGCCTCGCCGCGGTCGCCGGTTCGCTGGCCGGGGCGTTCTTCGCGGCCGGTATCAACAGCGAGGTGCTGCGGCCGCTGATCATGGCCGTGCTGCTGGCGGTGCTGGTGTTCATCCTGCTGCGGCCGGCCTTCGGGACCGCCCCCGCGCCGTCGGGGCCGGTCTCCCGCAAGCGCATCGTGGTGGCGATCCTCGTCGCGGGCCTGGGCATCGGCTTCTACGACGGGCTGATCGGGCCCGGGACCGGTGCGTTCCTGATCATCGCGCTCGCCGCGGTGCTGCACATGGACCTGGTCACCGCCTCCGCCACCTCCAAGGTCGTCAACGTCTGCACCAACATCGGCGCGCTGACGATGTTCGCGATCCAGGGCACTGTGCTGTGGCAACTCGGCGCACTGCTCGCGCTGTTCAACTTTGCCGGTGGCATGGTGGGCGCCCGGATGGCCCTCAAGCGCGGTGCCGGATTCGTCCGCGGGGTGCTGGTGGTCGTGGTCGTCGCACTGCTGTGCAAGCTGGCCTACGACCAGTGGCTGGCGGTCTGACCGGGGCGGGCGGTCTGACCGGGGTGGGCGATGTGGCCGGGCCCGGCGGTCCGGCCCGGCGGTCCGGTCCGGCCCGGTCTGCCCGCTCACGCCGTCGGCCCGGTCTGCCCCATCGGCTCCTCAGCCCCGTCGGCCCGGCCGGCCCCGTCGACCCGCTCCCGCCGTCGTTCAGAAGCGGCAGTGGTACATCCGCGCCATGTCCCGCACCGCGGGCAGCTTCGCCGACACCCGGGCCGCCAGCCGGTTGCCCGCCGGCAGTTTTTCGATGCCAGGGGTCTCCAGGGCGCTGATGTTCTCGACGATCTCCAGCTTCGGGCTCAGCGCCGCGATCCCCGCGGTGTCCGTGCCCCAGTGGAGCCTCGCGCCGGCCTTCACCACGACGCGGTTGAGCCACTGGACGCGGATCGCGAACCGGCTGAAGGCGTCGAAGGCCAGCTCACCGCTCGGCACCCGGTCCATCAGCCGCCGCAGCAGCGCCGTGCCGTCCTCCTCGGTCAGATACATCAGCAGCCCCTCGGCCACGATCATCGTCGGCCGGTCCGGGGGGATCCGCGCGACCCACGCCGGATCGGTCACGGACGACGGGACGGCCGTGTAGCCCGCGCGCTCCGGGTAGAGCTGCTGCCGCAGCGCGATGACCTCGGGGTAGTCGACGTCGAACCACTGCACCCCCGGTCCCGGGTCGAGGCGGTGGACGCGGCTGTCGAGGCCGCAGCCCAGATGCACCACCGTCGCCTCCTCGTGCCGGGCGAGGAAACGCGCGGTCCAGACGTCCAACTGCCGGGCGCGCAGCGCGACTCCGGCGGCGTTGCCGGGGCTCAGCCGCATCTTGCTGAAGTCGTAGTCGAGCCGCCGCACGGTGTCGGCGGCCGTGGTGTCGCCGAGGATCGGATGCCTGGCGCGGCTGTCGACCGCGCGGCCGTAGAGCGTGGCGAGGAGGGTCTCCTTCTCCTCGGTCAGCTGCACCTTGGGACGCGGGGTGGTACGCGGACTGGTCATAAAGCAGAGACTACTTAAGATTCGGAAAAATGTGAAGACTCGGAAGGCTGGGGGCGGTGCTGGGTGCAAGGTGCGGCCGACCCGTACGGCATGCCGCCCTGCCGCCGGCTACCCCCGCCCCGCTTCCGGCCCGCCCCGCTTCCGGCCCGTCCCGCTTCCGGCCCGCCCCGCCCCGCCCCGCTTCCCACCCGCCCCCGCTTCCGTCCCACCCCCGCCCTACCTCCGGTCCGCCCCCGTGAGCGGGCCGGGGCGCGCCCCGGCCGGTATCTCCGTGACGGCCGTCAGCAGCACCGCCGCGTCCTCCAGGGCCAGCAGGCCGTGCCGCTCGCGCGGTGTCATGGCGACCTGACCGGCCGTCAGTTCCTGGCCGCCGCCCGCCCCGGTCAGCCGGACCCGCCCCCGCAGGACCTGCAGGCTCGCCGCCGGGGGTGCGTTGTGCTCATCCAGCGCGGCGCCCGCGACCAGTGCGATCACGGTCTGCCGCAGCCGGTCGTCGTGCAGGAAGAGACGGGCGCTGCGTCCGTGCGCGGAGGCCCTGGCCTCGTCGAGCTGCTGGCGGGCGAGCGCATCGAGATCGTCCATGATGCTGGCCTTTCGCGTACGGACCGGCGGCTGGGCTGCCCTTTCCATCGTTGCCGGTGCACGGGGGGACGCAACCGGGGAGCCCGCCCGCGGGCCGCGGGGCCCGGCGGGGCGGGGGCGGGCGGCGTCCGGGTGCATACCGCCGCGGGGCGGGCCGGTCACTTACGGGATGATCATCCGGTCCGTACGATGCGAGGCGGTCCGTGGCGTGGCCGAGTCCGCTCGGCCACGCCACGGCCTCCTGCCGCAGGCGGCCTTGCCCGGCCGAAGCGGCCCCACCGTCCCGTCCGTTCCCTCCCGTCCCCCACCGCGAAGGATGCGCACCCGTGGCCGACCCGACTGCCCCGAACAACCCGCCCGACCCCACCGGGCGGCAGGCCGGATTCCTGACCGTCATGACGACCACCGACAGCGAGACCAAGGCCCGGAAGCTGGCGCGCGGAGCGATCGAGGGCAGGCTCGCCGCCTGTGCGCAGATCAGCGCGCCGGTGACCTCGGTGTACCGCTGGGACGACGCGGTGGAGGCCAGCCAGGAGTGGCAGGTGCTGTTCAAGACGGCCGAGGCGCGCTACGACGCGCTGGCGGCCTATCTCCTCGACGCGCACGACTACGACACCCCCGAGATCATCGCCACCCCCATCACCCGCGGCGGCGCCGGCTATCTGTCCTGGGTCGCAGAGGAGACGAGCTGACATGGAGCGCGACACCACGGAACGCGGCGCCACGACGCGAGTTGACCGGGCGCGGCCCACCCGGAAGCGCTGGGTCAAGGCCGCGACGGCCGTGGCCGGCGTGACGGCGTGCCTGGCCACCGCAACCGTCAGCCACGCCGTCAACGACGCCCCGCGCGCAGCACCGAGCGCCGGCAACCCCAGCCCCACCCCCGGCGCGACCTGGACCAGCCGGGACGCCGCGGCCTACTGGACGGCCGACCGGATGGCGGGGGCCGCACCGGCCGGCAGCGACACCCCGGCCCGGCCCGATGCCCCGGCAGCGTCCGCCGCCCCGCCCGCCGCCACGACCCGGTCCGCCGCGCCGAAGGGGTCCGCCGCCGCGGCCCACGCCGCCCGTACCGCCCGGCACTTCAACGGCATCCCGTCCGTCGGTGTGCTGTTCTCCGTCGACGGGGACGCCAAGGCGCACCACTGCACCGCCAGCGTGGTGCACAGTCCGCACGGCAATCTGATCCTCACCGCGGGGCACTGCAATCCGGGGACCCGTGCCGCATTTGTCCCGCAGTATCGTTCCGCCGCGGCCACCCAGCCGCACGGGGTGTGGGCGATCGAGCGGACCTTCGCCTACCCCGAGCGCGGCACCACCGGCGCCGGGGCGGACCTCGACTTCGCCTTCGCCACCGTCGCCCCCGACGAGGACGACCGCACCCTCGAAGAGGTCACCGGCGGCAACACCCTTTCCCCGACGCCCGGTTACACCAACGACGTCACCGTCATCGGCTACCCGAACGTCCGGAACGACCCGGAGGACCGGGCCGTACGCTGCGCGGCCCGCACCAGCCGGCTGACCGGCACCCACGAACTGCGCATGGAGTGCGGCGGGTTCTACGGCGGCACCTCCGGCAGCCCCTGGCTGAGCGACTTCGACGAGGAGAGCCGGACCGGCCGGGTCATCGGGGTGATCGGCGGCCTCAACGGCGGTGGTCCGAAGGGCCCGGACGCCGACCGGATCTCCTACAGCCCGTACTTCGGGTCGAAGGTCCTCAGCCTCTACGCCCGCGCGGCCGAGAAGTGACCGCGGGGTGACGGAGGCGCCAGGCCCTAACGGCCGTCCGCCAGCGCCTCCGTCACCCCCTTCTCGCGCGGCCCGAGGAAGTGCGGATCGGGCCGCAGCAGCGCGTCCGCCGCCGCCTTCCCGGCCGCGAAGATCTCCCGCACACCGCCGTACGCCCAGGTCACATCGTGCTTGGCGGCCACCCCGACGCCGTTGGAATCGACTCCGGCCGCGTTGCACAGGGCCAGCGCACGCCGGATGTGGAAGCCCTGGCTGACCAGCACGGCCCGGTTCACACCGAAGATCCGGTGGGCCCGGCTGCAGGAGTCCCAGGTGTCGAAGCCCGCATAGTCGCTGACGATCTTCTGCGCCGGGACGCCGTGCCGCAGCAGATAGCTGCGCATCGCGTCCGGCTCGTCGTAGTCGGTCCGGCTGTTGTCGCCGGTGACCAGGACCGCGCGGACGGTGCCCCGCTCGTACAGCGCGGCGGCCGCGTCCAGCCGGTGGGCGAGATACGGCGACGGCGCGCCGTTCCACAGGCCCGCGCCGAAGACGATGGCCACCGGCGCGTCCGGCGCGTCCGCGACGTCGTGCACCCGGGGGCCGGCGGTGGCGTTCATCCAGGTCGCGGGCGCCAGCGCCAGCACCGTCACCGCCACCAAGGCCTGGAACGCGCGGCGCCGGCCACGCCGGGTCCGCGGCAGCCAGGGGCGGCGCACCCCGCTCCGTATCCGCCGCACCAGCCCCGGTACCGGCCCTCGCATCCCTGCCCCCGTCCCTGACCGCGTCCGCTCGCGGTCGATCTCGCAGGCTGCGACGCCGGGCACACCGGGATGGTTGCAGCGGCGGGCCGGCATCTCTGCGTGCGCGGCCTGGCATCGTGGCAGAGGGAACACCCCCGTCCGGAGAGGACCGCACCACCATGACCCGCGAGCCCGAGCGGCTGCCGTTCTTCGTCTACGGGACGCTGCGGCCCGGTGAGGCCAACTACGGCCCGACCCTGCGCGGCCGGACCGCGGCCGAGGAACCGGCCCAGATCGGCGGCGCGCTGCTGTACGACGGCCCCGGCTACCCCTATGCGACGGCCGGGCCCGCCGACGCGGTGGTGCACGGCGCCCTGGTCCGGCCCCGCGACCCCGACTACGACGAGGTGTGCGCGGTCCTGGACCGGCTGGAGGGCTACACCCCCGGCGACCCGCACAACCTCTACGAGCGGGTGCGCACCGAGGCCGTGTGCCCGGACGGCAGGACCGTACGGGCCTGGGTCTACCTGGCGGCCGAGCCACTCGCCGCCCGGCTGCGTGCCACCGGCACCCCCATCGAGGGCGGCGACTGGCCGGCCTCGCGGGCGGCGGCCGGCTGACCGGCGCCTTCGCGGACCGCGAACGGCACCCCTCCGCCCCGGGCGCCGCCGCGGCACCGGACCCCACCCCGGTTAACCTGGACGACTCCTCGGACACCGGGGCCGGCTCCCGTACCGAGAATCCTTTCCGTACCGCAGAACAGGTGTGACCGCGTGGCTTCCTCCCCGTCCTCCCCCTCCGCCGCAACCGCCCACGAGCCGCTGCCCAAGGCGGAACTGCATCTGCACATCGAGGGCACTCTGGAGCCCGAGCTGGCCTTCGCGCTCGCCGAGCGCAACGGCGTCGAGCTGCCGTACGCCACCGAGGACGAGCTGCGCCGCGCCTACTCCTTCGCCGATCTGCAGTCCTTCCTGAACCTCTACTACGCGCTGATGGCCGTGCTGCGCACCGAGGACGACTTCGCCGACCTCGCCCACGCCTACCTCGCCCGCGCCGAGAAGCAGGGCGTACGGCACGCGGAGATCTTCTTCGACCCGCAGGCGCACACCGCGCGCGGCGTCCCGATCGGCACCGTCATCAACGGCCTGGCCCGCGCCCTGGACAGCGCCCCGGAGACCTACGGCATCAGCACCCGCCTGATCATGTGCTTCCTGCGCGACGAGAGCGCCGACTCCGCCCTGACGACCTTCGAGGCGGCCCGCCCCTACTTCGACCGGATCACCGCCGTCGGCCTGGACTCGGCCGAGGTCGGGCACCCGCCGGCGAAGTTCAAGGAGGTCTTCGCGCTGGCCCGGGAGGCCGGGCTCAAGTGTGTGGCGCACGCGGGCGAGGAGGGGCCCCCGGCCTATGTGTGGGAGGCCCTGGACGTCCTCGGCGTGGACCGGATCGACCACGGTGTGCGCTCCCTGGAGGACGAGCGGCTGGTGGCCCGGCTGGTGGCGGACCAGGTGCCGCTCACCGTCTGCCCGCTGTCCAACGTCCGGCTGCGGGTCATCGACGACCTCGCCGACCACCCGCTGCCCGCGATGCTGGACGCCGGGCTGCTGGTGACCGTCAACTCCGACGACCCGGCCTACTTCGGCGGCTACGCGGACGACAACTTCACCGCCGTACGCGACGCCCTCGGCCTCGACGGGGAGACCCTGCGCACCCTCGCCCGGAACTCCTTCCGCGCCTCCTTCCTCGACGAGGCGACCCGCGAGCGGTACCTCCGGGAAGTGGACGCACACCAGGCGTAGCGCGTGTGCGGGCGGCAGGGCCCTGAGATGTCCCCTGCCGCCCGTCCTGCCCTTGGCACGAGGGCCGGTGGCAGCAGGCCGGAACACAACGTTCGCCCCGGCGAAACGGCACGGCAACGCCCGGCTGCCACGCTCAGGCCATGACGGCGCCGATACCGCACCTGCCCTCCGCGTCCTTGGCCCCCCTCGGCACGGGAGACCTCGCCGCCGAGATCACCGCACAGCTCAGTACCCAGCTCTGCCGCGTCCGGCTGCACGGCTTCCACCACCCGGAAAAGCCGGCCCCCACGCTCGTCGCCGTCGCCCACGGCAGCCGCGACCCCCGGGCCCTGCCCACCGTCCGGGCGCTGCTCGACCGGGTCCGTGCACTGCGCCCCGGCCTGGCCGTACGGCTCGGGCACATCGAGCTGAACCAGCCGCTGCTCGCCGACACCCTCGCCGGGCTGCGCGGCGAAGCCGTCCTCGTACCGCTGCTGTTCGGCCGCGGCCATCACGTCACCCACGATCTGCCCGCCGCGCTGGCGGCCGCACCGCACCTGACCGGCCGCGTCGCCGCACCCCTCGGCCCGCACACCCTGCTTGCCGAGGCGCTGCACGGCCGCCTCCTGGAGGCCGGCTTCCCCGGGGTCCCGTCCCCGCGCACCGCCGTGGTCCTGGCCGCCGCCGGCTCCCGGGCCCCGCGGTCCGCCCAGGACACCGAGCGCACCGCCCAGCTGCTCTCGGCCCGGCTCGGCGGCATCCCCGTCCTGCCCGCCTACGCCTCCGCCCTCCCGTCGCCCGCCACCACCCCGGCGCGAGACGCTTCGCGTCGCCCCTCTCAGACTGCCCTCACCGTCGCCGACGCCGTCCGTACGCTGACCGCCCGCGGCCACGACCGGATCGCCGTCGCCGGCTGCTTCACCGCCCCCGGCCGCTTCGCCACCCAGTGCGCGGCCGCCGCCCCCGGGACCGCCGCCGAGCCCCTGGGCGACCACCCCGCACTGGCCCGTCTCGTACTGCACCGCTACGACCAGGCGCTCCTCGCGCGTAACGGATCCGACCCCGAGCGCGTCAGGGCGGCTACCGTCGCGGTATGACGGGCACACCACCGACCATCCCCGGCTACACCGCGACCGACCTCGAACGCTGGGTCCCCGAGCCCGACAAACGGCCGGGCCGCACCGCCTTCCAGCGCGACCGCGCCCGGGTGCTGCACTCCGCCGCGCTGCGCAGACTGGCCGGCAAGACCCAGGTCGTCACCCCGGGCGCGCACACCCCCGCCTGGGACGCCAGCCCGCGTACCCGCCTGACCCACTCCCTGGAGTGCGCCCAGGTCGGCCGGGAGCTCGGCGCGGCCCTCGGCTGTGACCCGGACCTGGTCGAGACCGCCTGTCTGGCGCACGATCTGGGCCACCCGCCCTTCGGGCACAACGGCGAACAGACGCTCAACGAAGTCGCCGCGCCCTGCGGTGGCTTCGAGGGCAACGCCCAGTCGCTGCGTCTGCTGGCCCGTCTGGAGCCCAAGCGGTTCGTGCCCGCCGAAGACGGCTCGACGGTCAGCGTGGGGCTGAACCTCAGCCGCGCCGCCCTCGACGCGGCCACCAAGTACCCGTGGCCGCGCGGCGGGCACCCCACGGACCCCGCGTCCGGGAAGTTCGGGGTCTACGAGGACGACGCGCCGGTCTACACCTGGTTCCGGCAGGGCGCCCCCGACGGAGCCCAGAGCTTCGAGGCGCAGGTCATGGACTGGTCCGACGATGTGGCGTACTCGGTGCACGACGTCGAGGACGGGCTGCACGCCGGACACCTCGACCCCAATCTCCTGCTCGCCGACGCCGAACGCGCCGAGATCTTCGCCGTCGCCGGTGCACGCTATGCGCCGGGCGCCGGCCCCGAGGAGCTGGCCGCGGCGCTGGACCGCCTCCTGGAGCAGGAGTGGTGGCCGCACGGTTACGACGGCTCCGCGCTCGCCCAGGCCCGGCTCAAGGACGCCACCAGCCAGCTGATCGGCCGTTTCTGTCTCGCGGCCGAGGGCGCGACCCGGGCCCGGTGGGGGACCGGACGGCTCACCCGCTACGGAGCGGAGCTGGTGGTTCCGGCCGAAACCCGGCTGGAATGCGCCGTTTTGAAAGCCGTCGCCGACCGGTACGTGATGCAGCGTCCCGACCAGGAGGCGCTCCGCGCCGACCAGCGTGTCGTCATCGCCGAACTGGCCGAGGCACTGCTCGCCCGCGCCCCCGACGGCCTTGATCCACAGTTCCGTTCACTGTTCGACACGGCACCCGACGACACCGCACGGATGCGCGCCGTCATCGACCAGATCGCGGCCCTGACCGACGTCTCGGCCCGCTCGCTGCACGCCCGTCTCACCCGGCGCCCCGGTCACCGCGAGGCCAACTGGGGGTGACCCTAGGGGAAAGCCCCTCTTCCCCCCTCACGCTCCGTGCGGGACGCTCGAACCCGACCGTTCTCGAACGGAGCACCCTGACAACAGCGAACAGCGAGCCCTGACGACAGCGCACGGGACACCCCGGTCGGCAGACAGCGAAGGGGAAACCCCCGGTCGGCAGTGATCGGGAACCCCGGCGCTGCCGACCACATCAACGGGGGAGAGCACACCGGGGGGACATGGGGCGTTCACGGACGCGGACGCGGACGTACGGCACCGCAACGAGGAGGAAGCAAGTGGTCGACGCACACCAGACGTTCGTCATCGTCGGGGGTGGCCTGGCCGGCGCAAAGGCCGCGGAGACGCTCCGCGCGGAAGGCTTCACCGGCCGGGTGATCCTCATCTGTGACGAGCGCGACCACCCGTACGAGCGCCCCCCGCTCTCCAAGGGGTACCTGCTCGGCAAGGAAGAGCGCGACAGCGTCTTCGTCCATGAACCCGCCTGGTACGCCCAGGCGCACATCGAACTCCACCTGGGCCAGCCCGCCGTCCACCTGGACCCCGGGGCCAGGACCGTCCGCCTCGGCGACGGCACCCTGATCGTCTACGACAAGCTGCTGCTGGCCACCGGCGCCGAGCCGCGCCGCCTGGACATCCCCGGCACCGGCCTGGCCGGTGTGCACCACCTGCGCCGCCTCGCCCACGCCGAACGGCTGCGCGGCGTGCTGGCCTCCCTCGGCCGGGACAACGGCCATCTGGTGATCGCCGGAGCCGGCTGGATCGGCCTGGAGGTCGCCGCCGCGGCCCGCTCCTACGGCGCCGAGGTCACCGTCGTCGAGGCCGCCCCCACCCCGCTGCACGGCATCCTGGGGCCCGAACTCGGCGGCCTGTTCGCCGATCTGCACCGCGAACACGGCGTCCGCTTCCACTTCGGCGCCCGCTTCACCGAGATCGTCGGCCAGGACGGCATGGTGCTCGCCGTGCGCACCGACGACGGCGAGGAACACCCCGCCCATGACGTGCTCGCCGCGATCGGCGCCGCCCCGCGCACCGCACTCGCCGAACAGGCCGGGCTGGACCTCGCCGACCGGGAGGCCGGCGGCGGCATCGCGGTCGACGCGGCGCTGCGCACCTCCGACCCGTACATCTACGCCGCCGGCGACGTCGCCGCCGCCGACCACCCCCTCCTGGACAGCCGGCTGCGCGTCGAACACTGGGCCAACGCCCTCAACGGCGGCCCGGCCGCCGCGCGCGCCATGCTCGGCCAGGACGTCAGCTACGACCGCATCCCGTACTTCTTCTCCGACCAGTACGACGTCGGCATGGAGTACTCCGGCTACGCCCCGCCCGGCTCGTACGCGCAGGTCGTCTGCCGCGGCGACGTCGCCAAGCGGGAGTTCATCGCCTTCTGGCTCGGCGCGGACGGCCGGCTGCTCGCGGGGATGAACGTCAACGTCTGGGACGTCGCCGAAACCATCCAGCAACTCATCCGCGGCGGGGCGCCGTTGGCGCCCGAGGCGCTGGCCGATCCGGAGGTTCCGCTGGCCTCGCTGCTCCCGTAGCGTGCCCGTATGACGCCAAGCCTCAGCGGTCCCACCGGCCCCGGCAGCAGCGACGTCCCGGACGCCGTCACCCTCGACGACGTCCGGGACGCCGCCCGGCGGCTGGCGGGGGTGGCCCACCGCACGCCCGTGCTGCGCTCCCGCACCCTCGACGCCCTGGTCGGCGCCGAGGTCCACCTCAAGTGCGAGAACTTCCAGCGGGTCGGCGCCTTCAAGTTCCGCGGCGCCTACCACGCCCTCTCCCGGCTGTCCCCGGAACAGCTGGCCCGTGGAGTCGCCGCCTACTCCTCCGGCAACCACGCCCAGGCCGTCGCCCTGGCCGCCCGGGAGCTGGGCAGCCACGCCGTCATCGTGATGCCCGAGGACACCCCGAAGTCCAAGAAGGACGCCACCGCCGGCTACGGCGCCGAGATCGTCACCTACGACCGCTACACCGGCGACCGCGTCGCGATCGGCCGGCAGCTCGCCGACACACGCGGCCTCGCGCTGATCCCGCCGTACGAGCATCCGCACATCATCGCCGGCCAGGGCACCGCCGCCCTGGAACTGATCGAGGAGACCGGCCCGCTCGACGCGCTGCTGACGCCGGTCGGCGGCGGTGGCCTGATGGCCGGCTCGGCCACCGCCGCCACCGCCCTGGTCCCCGGCATCCGCATGATCGGCGTGGAGCCGGAGGCCGGCGACGACACCCTGCGCTCCCTGGCCGCCGGCCACCCCGTCACCATCCCGGTCCCGCACACCATCGCCGACGGCCAGGCCGCCGAGCGCCCCGGCGAACTGACCTTCTCCATCAACCGGCGGCTGCTCGACTCGGTCGTCCTGGTCAGCGACGACGAGATCCGCGCGGCCATGAAGCTGGCCTTCGAACGCCTCAAGATCGTCACCGAGCCCAGCGGCGCCAGCGCCCTGGCCGCCCTGCTCGCCGGCCGCATCGCCCCTCTGCCGCCCCGCATCGGCGTGATCATCTCGGGCGGCAACGTGGGGCTGGACCGCTTTCTGGAACTGCTGGGGTGAGCGGAGAGCCGGGACCGGGAGCCGCCGGCACCGCCCGCGGCCGCTCGGCCGGACCGCCCGGCAGCTGCCTGCGGCCGGGGCTGTCCGCGCCCGGCCGTAGAATTCACGCGTGGCAGGCAGGATCAACGATGACGATGTGAAGGCGGTGCGGGACGCGGTCCCGATCGACGCCGTCGTGTCCGAATATCTCCAGCTCCGCAACGCCGGTGGCGGCAACCTCAAGGGCCTGTGCCCCTTCCACGACGAGAAGTCCCCGTCCTTCCACGTCAGCCCGGCCAAGGGGCTCTATCACTGCTTCGGCTGCCAGGAGGGCGGCGACACCGTCGACTTCGTCATGAAGATCGACCACCTCTCCTTCGCCGAGACCATCGAGCGCCTCGCCTCCCAGGCCGGTATCACCCTGCGCTACGAGGAAGGCGGCTACACCCCCGGCCGCCAGCAGGGGGAGCGCACCCGCCTGGTGGAGGCCCACAAGGCCGCCGCCCAGTTCTACGTCGAGCAGCTCGACAGCCCCGAGGCCGAGATCGCCCGCAAGTTCCTCGCCGAGCGCGGTTTCGACCAGTCCGCCGCCCAGCATTTCGGCGTCGGCTACAGCCCGGCCGGCTGGGACCACCTCACCCGCTTTCTGCGCGGCCGCCGCTTCAGCGACCAGGAGCTGGTCCTCTCCGGCCTCTCCCAGGAGGGCCGCCGCGGCCCCATCGACCGCTTCCGCGGCCGTCTGATGTGGCCGATCCGCGATATCGCCGGCGAGGTCGTCGGCTTCGGCGCCCGCAAGCTCCGCGACGACGACAACGGCCCCAAGTACCTCAACACCCCCGAAACCCCCATCTACCGCAAGTCCCAGGTCCTCTACGGCATCGACCTCGCCAAGAAGGAGATCGCCAAAACCAACCGCGCGGTCGTGGTCGAGGGCTACACGGACGTGATGGCCTGCCATCTGGCCGGGGTCACCACCGCCATCGCCACCTCCGGTACGGCCTTCGGCGAGGGCCACATCAAGATCCTCCGCCGCCTTCTGATGGACAACTCCGGCTCCGAGGTCGTCTTCACCTTCGACGGCGACGCCGCAGGCCAGAAGGCCGCCCTGCGCGCCTTCGAGGACGACCAGAAGTTCGCCGCCGAGACCTCCATCGCCATCACCCCGGGCGGTATGGACCCGTGCGATCTGCGGCTCGCCAAGGGCGATCAGGCCGTCGCCGACCTCGTCGAGGCCCGCACCCCGCTCTTCGAGTTCGCGCTGCGCCATGTCGTCTCCCGGCACAACCTCGACACCACGGTGGGCCGCGCCGCCGCCCTCGACGAGGCCGCCCCCATCGTCGCCCACATCAAGAACAGCTCGATCCAGCACGAGTCCGCCGTCCAGCTCGCCGGCATGCTCGGCATCCTGGACACCCAGTTCGTGGTCAAGCGTGTCGCCCAGCTCGCCCGCTGGGCCCGGGAGCGAGGCCGCGAGGGCGGCCCCGACCAGGGCCGTCAGCAGCGCCGCGGCCAGACCCCGGCGCCCGCGGAGGCCCGCCCCGCGCCCGGCCCGCGCGGCCCGGCGCTCAACCTCCGCAGCCCCGCCCACCGCGTCGAGCGGGAGCTCCTCAAGCTGGCGCTGCAGCGCCCCGACCTGGTCTCCCCGGCCTTCGACGCCTACGGTGCCGACGAGTTCACCGCCCCGCCCTACACCGTGGTCCGCCAGTGCATCGAGGACGCCGGCGGTGCCGCGGCCGGCGCCGCCGACCAGGGCTTCGTCCCCCGGGTGCGGGAGGCCGCCCCCGACGACACCGTCCGCGCCATGGTCACCGAACTCGCCGTCGAACCCCTGCACACCCGCCGCGACCCCGACGAGGCCTACGCCGGCGTCCAGTTGGTCGCCGTCCGCCTCGCTGCCGTCAACCACCGCGTCACCGAAATCCGCGGCACCCTCCAGCGCCTCGGCCCCCGCGCCGACCCCGAACACCTCGCGGCCGTGCAGAACGAGCTGTGGGTCCTCCAGCAGTACGGTCAGTCGCTGCGCGAACGCGGATACGCGGCCCTGTAGCTCCCGGGAGCCCGGCCGCCCGGGGAGCCGGCCCGCGCCGCCCCGCCCGTAACACCCCGCGGTAGCCGTCCGGTCACGGACCGGACTCAAAAAATGCACGCACGCCCCTCGTGGCAGGCGTGTGTCGTACTCCACACTGAGAAGCGGTGCCTGAGTCCTCGGTGCGCCGCGGGCCCGGCCGTACCCCACCGGAATCCTCCGCGGAACCACTCGTGACGTACGGGACGGACGGCGGCCCGGCCGCCACCGTGCCCGACCTTTCTGCCGCTTCAGCAGCGATCACCCTGGAGGTCGCCCCCGTGCAGACCCAGACCCTCGCCGATGCGCCGGCCGCCACGGAACCGGACACGGAGCCGGCCGCGGAGCCGCTCACTGTGCCGCAGCAGGCCGAACCACCCGCCGCCGAGATGATCGTCGAGGAGATCATCCCGCAGCCGGTGCCGCGCCCCGAGACGGGCAGCCCGTCCTCCGATCTCTTCCGCCAGTACCTCCGCGAGATCGGCCGGATCCCGCTGCTCACCGCCGCCGAGGAGGTCGAGCTCGCGCGCCGCGTCGAGGCCGGTCTCTTCGCCGAGGAAAAGCTCACCCACGCCCCCGACCTCTCCTCCCAACTCGCCTTCGACCTCGACAAGTTGGTGGTCCTGGGCCGGATGGCCAAACGCCGCCTCATCGAGGCCAACCTGCGTCTGGTGGTCTCCGTCGCCAAGCGCTATGTCGGCCGCGGGCTGACCATGCTCGACCTCGTCCAGGAGGGGAACCTCGGACTGATCCGCGCCGTCGAGAAATTCGACTACGCCCGCGGCTACAAGTTCTCCACCTACGCCACCTGGTGGATCCGTCAGGCGATGTCCCGCGCCCTCGCCGACCAGGCCCGGACCATCCGCGTCCCGGTCCATGTCGTCGAGCTGATCAACCGCGTGGTGCGGGTCCAGCGCAGAATGCTCCAGGAGCGCGGCTGTGAACCGACGCCCGAGGAGGTCGCCACCCACCTCGACCTGACCGAGGAGCGGGTCAGCGAGGTGCTGCGGCTGGCCCAGGAGCCGGTCTCGCTGCACGCCCCCGTCGGCGAGGAGGAGGACGTCGCCCTCGGCGATCTCATCGAGGACGGCGACGCCGCCTCACCCGTCGAATCCGCCGCGTTCCTGCTGCTCCGCGAGCACCTCGACGCGGTGCTGTCCACCCTCGGCGAACGCGAACGCAAGGTCGTCCAGCTCCGCTACGGCCTCGCCGACGGCCGCCCCCGCACGCTGGAGGAGATCGGCCGGATCTTCGGCGTCACCCGCGAACGGATACGGCAGATCGAGTCCAAGACCCTCAACAAGCTCCGCGACCACGCCTTCGCCGACCAGCTCCGCGGCTACCTCGACTGAGGCCCCCGGGCCCGGCCCTGCACCACGCCCGGCACACCCCCGGCCGGTCACGCCTCCGCCCGGTCACGCCTCCCGCTGGAACGCCCCCGGATAGGCCTCATCGCGCACCGCCGCGTACTGCTGGCGCACGGCCTGGCCGACCGCCAGCTCCTCACCCGGCTCGAAGACCTGGCTCGCGGCGGCCGGCCACTGCGGGGGCTCGACCCAGGCGGGCCCGCCGCCCGGTCCGGACTCCGCGCCGCCGGCCGGGGTGAGCGTGCCGTGCGCCACGCCCCACGCCCAGGCCGCCTGCCGGGCCGCGCCCAGCGCCGCGTACTCCGCCGGCTGCGGCACCACGACCGGCACCCCGAACAGCGCCGGCGCCACCGCCTGCACCGCGAACAGCTCCGCGGCCGCGCCCAGCAGGAACACCCGGCGCACCGCCATGCCCCGCCCCCGCAGCACGTCCAGCGCGTCCGCAAGCCCGCAGAGCATGCCTTCCAGGGCCGCCCGCGCCAGATGCTCCGGCTTCATGCTGTCCCGCCGCATCCCGTGCAACGAACCGGCGGTGTGCGGCAGATGCGGGGTCCGCTCGCCCTCCAGATACGGCAGCAGCACCATGCCGTAGGCACCGGGCGACGAGTTCATCGCCAGCTCGGACACGCCCTCCAGATCCGTCCCCAGCATCTCCGCGGCACCACGCAGCACCCGCACCGCGTTGCTGGTGTGCACCACCGGCAGATGCCGGCCGGTGGCGTCCGCGAACGAGGTGATCGTGCCGCTCGGGTCCACCAGGGCCTCGTGATGAATCCCGAACACCGACCCCGAGGCGCCCAGCGACACCACCGCGTCGCCCTCCCCGACGCCGAGCCCGAAGGCGGCGGCCATCGTCTCGCCCGTACCGGCGGAGATCAACAAGCCCTCCGGGGTGAACCCCGCCGTCCCCGACGGGCTCAGCAGCTCCGGCAGCCGCACCTGATGGCCCAGCGCCAGCTCCACCAGATCCGGCCGGTACGACCCGGTCGCCGCCGACCAGAATCCCGTCGCCGAGGCCCCGCCGCGGTCCGTCGTCCGCCGGGCAGGCCGCCCCAGCAGCTGCCACGCCAGCCAGTCGTGCGGCTGCATGACCTCCGCGATCCGGGCCGCATGCGCCGGCTCCGTACGCGCCAGCCAGCGCAGCTTCGTCACCGCATGGGTCGCCTGCGGCACCGCTCCGACGGCCTGCGCCCACGCGGTACGCCCGCCGAGCGAGTCGATCAGATCCGCGGCCGCGCTCTGCGCCCGCTTGTCATTGCCGACCAGGGCGGGCCGTACGAGATTGCCCTCGACGTCCAGCGGCAGCAGACCGTGCGGCTGCGCGGCGACACCGATCGCCTGCACGCCTTCGAGCAGCCCGTTGCCGGCCGCCTCGCCGAGCGAGATCAGCCAGGCCTGTGGATCGACCTCGGGCCCCTTCTCGACGGGGTGCGGCGCATACCCGCGCCTGATGACGGCGCCTGTGTCCGCATCGCAGACGACGATCTGTGTGCTCTCGGACGAACTGTCCAATCCGGCGACTATCCCCATGGCCTCAGATGATGCCCCATACGACGCATAGGGAGAGAGTCAGGGTTTGCCCGGGAGCGCCGCGGCTCACGTGTTGCTCGTGCCCCAGTCGTCCTCATCGGAGCCGCGCTGCTCGCGCAGCGAGCGGACCCGGTCGGTGACGGAGGTGGGCAGCCGGTCCCCGACCTTGGCCGACACCGTCCCGAAGGCCTTCGACGCCGCCTCGCGCCCGGTCAGCGCGGCGGACTCCGCGGTGTTCCGGACCGCCGGATTCTGGCTGATCCGCTGGGCGGCCTTGCGGAGCTGCTCGTACCGCTCCCGGCCGGCCCGTGCGCCGAGCACGTACCCGGTGGCCAGTCCCGCGATGAACGTGAGCCGGTAGCGCATTGCTCCACCTTTCCTCTCGTCGGTCCCGTCCGGTGCCGGTGCGCACCGGAGTGCCGGGCTGTGCCGCGCGCCTACCCTCCGGGGCCACAGATCACCCGAGGTGACCTGAGGCGATACCGATTGGCGGAGCACCCCCCTGCTTGCGCTAATGTATGTGTCGCAGCGAGCGCGCGCCGTCCGGAAGACCGGGCAGCGGTGCATTCGAGGCACACAGAGCAATCCCCTGTAGCTCAATTGGCAGAGCAGCCGGCTGTTAACCGGCAGGTTACTGGTTCGAGTCCAGTCGGGGGAGCTCGGTCCCCTGTAGCTCAATTGGCAGAGCATTCGGCTGTTAACCGGAGGGTTACTGGTTCGAGTCCAGTCGGGGGAGCAGAGAGAACGAGGACCCCGGAAGGGGTCCTTTTTCTTGTGCCATGGAACCAACCGCCCGTGATCGAAGTCCTCTTGGGCGTGCGTGGTCGCGCGATGGCAGCCCTCACGGGCAACAGATCGTATGAGCGGCTATGCTGCGGCAGACGGCGCGCACAAATGTGCGCGACGCGCCGTGGGGGGCGGTAGCTCAGCCGGTTAGAGCAGCGGACTCATAATCCGTCGGCCGTGGGTTCGAGTCCCACCCGCCCCACCGCAGCACCCAGGGGGGAGAACCTTTCTACCTGGGAGAACGTGAGAAGGGGGGCCACCGCGTCAGCGCGGCGGCCCTCCTTCATCCGTTCAGACCAAGATCCAGTGGACACGCAGTGGACACAGGATCAGATCCGGGGGAGGCCCAGCCTCACGCCGCCGTTCGACGACGGCTTGGAGCACGGCGGGCAGATCTTGCTGCCGCAGGCGGCAGACCAGTCGGCAGAGACAGCCCGCCAGCCCCGGTGCCTCGGTGCGGGCGATCGTGAAGCGCGTGAGCGAGAAGTACGACCGTTGATCCTCCAGGTAGCGGTCGTTGAAGTTCTCGACCCGGACCAGGTCGTGGAGGCGGACCGGAGGCAGGCCGGACAGCTCTACGAGGCGTTTGAAGCGCCGGGACATCCAGTCGGGGTGTATCTCTTCGCCGTTCTCGTGCGTCCACACACGGCCGGTCCCAACGTAGGCGTCGCCCCACTCCTGCCGTTTCTGCTCCTGCTCGGCGCGCAAGCTGACCAGGTGGTCGCCAGACTCCAGGCGTTGTCGTGGGCTTCGCACACACCGACGGACCGGGCGGCGGTGCGGGCGACCGAGGACCCCACGCAGTCCGCCGCCGTCGCCCTGTCGCCCAGCGGGGATGTGATGGCCATCGTCACCGGCCGTGCCGACATCGCCGTGACCAGCCCGCCCAGCGGGAACGGAGACATCGTGACTCCCGCGCATATCGAGCTGCCCGGCCGGTCCGGTGCCGTCGTGGCCGCCGCACCGATCGGCGCGCACACCACCCTCCACTAGGTGAGTGGGGCGATCGTGGCATCCGGTTTTGACCCGCCGGGCGCTGGGATTCCGCGATTGCCCGATGGCAACTCGGCACCCCGGCACCTGGTCTGTCCGCCGACAGCTAGCGCAGCCCCGCTTTCGCAACGACGAACCGCCGCAACCTCCGCGGGCGGACAACACCTCGGCATCACCATCACTGACCCGGCGTTTGCGTTACTTACACCCCGCACTCCGCCTCTGCCTCCGCATCGGGGTGGCTGCCAAGTACGCGGAGATGGTCGCCGAGGACCGAGACCTCAAGCTCAGGGGGTACGCGGTGTTCTGCTTCGGCCACGACGAGCTCAAGCGTCCTGATAACGCCCAAGCCGTGACCTCGGTCGGGGAACGAGCCGATCAGGTCGAAGGGTTGGCCGACTGCGTTCGCGTCGGCGTCGTCGGCCGGACCGACGGCCGCTGGGCCACTCCGCACATAGGTTCCTGGATGCCTACGCGGTGCCACTCCTGTGGGGCCGCCTTGGACAGAATGCCGGAGCGGCGCGCACGCATGTGCGCCTGTACCGCGTCGGCGCCCCTCGTTGGGCTGCCATCCGGGTTCTGTCAGGTGTAGGTGTAGGCGCCGGGGAGGGTGGTGGTGCCGCCGGCGGTGGTGACGGTGACGTCTGCGGGGCCGGTGGTGGGGCTGGGCGGGACGATGGCGGCCAGGACGGTGTCGGAGCCGATGCTGTACTGAGCGATGATGCCGTTGATGGTGACCTTGGTGGTGGTGGCCAGGTTCCGGCCGGTCAGGTTGATGGTGTTCCCGCCGAAGGAAGTGCCGGTGACGGTGCTCAGGCCGGTGAGCAGTGGTGGGTTGATGTAGGTGTAGGTGAGTGTCTCTGTGTTGTGGCCGCCTGCGGTGGTGACGGTGATATGCACCGGGCCGGGGGTGATGGCGGGTGGGGCGGCGACGGTGATCTGCTGGTCGGAGACGATGAGGGGCAGGGCCGGTACGGCGTCGAAGAGTACTTGGCTGGCTGTGGCGAGTTGGGCGCCTTGGATGGTGATGAGGTTTCTGCCCAGGGTCGGGCCGGCGGTGGGGCTCAGGGAGTGGGCGTTGCCGCTGGGGTAGTAGCTGAAGGGTTTGGGGTTGCTGGTGCCGCCTGCGGTGGTGACGGTGACCGCGGCCACGCCGGAGCCGGGTGGGGAGACGGCGATGACCTGGTTGGCCGTGTTGGCGATGACGGTGGCGGAGATGCTGCCAAATTTCACCGAGGTGATCCCGGTGAGGTTGGTGCCGGTGATCGTGACCTTGGTTCCGCCGGATTGGGGACCGAGGGTGGGGGCCATCGCATTGAGTGTCTGGATGACGCTGACGGTGTTGGAACCGCTGTTGGCCACGTAGACGCTCAGATCGTTGGGGGTGACCGCGATCCCGGCCGGCGCGGTGCCCACTGCGATGGTTTCGCTGACCGTGTTGGTGGTGGTGTCGATGACGCTGACGGTGTTGGAGCTGTTGTTGGCCGTATAGACCTGGCGGCCGTCGGTGCTGGCAGCCACTCCCCAGGGGGTGGCGCCGACCGCGATGGTGGCGGTGACCGTCCGAGTGGTGGTGTCGACGACCTTGACGGTGTTCGCGCTGCTGTTGGCCACGTAGAGGCGACCGCCGTCGCGGGTGACCGCCACTCCGATCGGAGCGGACAGGCCGGAAAGGGTCGCCACCACGGTGTTGGTGGCAGTGTTGATCACGCTGAGGGTGTTGCTGTCCCTGTTCGTCACGTACACCTCCAGCCCGGTGGGGGCGACCGCGACCCCGGTAGGTGCGGCACCGACCGCAATCGTCGCCAGCACCGTATCGGAGAGCGTGTCGATCACGCTGAGGGTGTTCGAACCCTGGTTGGTGACGTAGACGCGCAGGCCGCTGGGACCCACAGCGATGCCATAGGGAGTGCTTCCCACGGCGATCGTGCCCGTGACGTCGAGGATGTCTCTCAGCGCGGTACTGACAGCGCGTGTGCCACTGTTCGCCACGAACAGACGGGTGTTGTCCGGGGTGACGGCTACCCCGCTGGGGGTGGTGAAGGGGGCGATGGCGGTGCTCGCGGTCTGTGTTCCCACGTCCACAACGCTGATCGTCCCTGAAACGCTGTTGGCCACGTAGACGTGCAGTCCGAGGACACCGACCGCCAATGCCAGCGGCTTGGTCCCCACCGGAACCGTCAACACTGACCGCGGGATCACAGCAGTGGGAGAGGCGGCGTCCAGGATCGGCCCCTTCGCACCGGAGGTATTCAGTTCGCTCACCATGCACCTGCCATCAGCCGGGCCCCAAGGGGGCGATGGAGACTGCCGGGATCCCGGCATGCATGGATCGTCTCCGCGACCGTACGTTCTCGAACGGCGCGAGACGGGCTGCAAGTGGCAAAGAAAGCAATGTCCGACAAGAGGAAATGCGCCTGAGCCCCGATGGGGCTCACATCTGCCGCGCGCTCCCCCTAGTGTTCTGAGTTAGGAATTCGTTTCAGATAGCCGGCGAGGCGTTCGAGGATCTCGTCGGCGGTCTTCGTCCAGACGTATGGCCTGGGGTTGGTGTTCCAG